>CAZMRA010000059.1:0-20507 GCA_964568485.1 uncultured Caldilineaceae bacterium
AAGCGGCTCAGGCCCCAGCTTCTCCAGCACTGGTAGTGGATCAGCCACGAGCCACATCCGCCCAAATTTACGTGTGTCTTGAAAATGCAATGCCTGGCCATGATCCAGCCCCAGCACCACATGTGTATGTTTGTCGGGCAGTCCCGTAGCTGGTTGCACAAATAATTTGCCCGTCATCCGTAAATGGATGATGAACGTGTCCCCTCCGGAGAGGCCGATCAAGATATATTTGCCGCGCCGTCCAAATGTCTCAAAACGTTGGCCAACAATGCGTTGAGAAAAGAAATCCGGCTCGGGAGCAGCAATGGTGCGCGGCCAGAAGATTTGACTGTTGACGATAGCGCGATCTTGCAGGAGTGGCTGCAGCTCGCGTACAAACGTCTCTACTTCGGGTAATTCAGGCATGCTGTTCTTAGCTCACTCGGACTTTACCACTACAGATGAGCGGCTGCGCCACCAAAGCAATCCAAAGATCAAGGTGAGCCCTGCGGTCGCTAGTTGGAAGCGCGGCCAGGCAATAGCTGCTTGCTCTGGATTCTCGGCTTGAGAAGTTGCCTCCGGGTCAGCATCAGCACTTGGCGCGGCCATGTCCTCTGCTAGAGGAGCAACTGTGCTGAGGGTTACACCCGCTGTAATGACCGAAGTCTCGCTCAATGGCAGGGTTTCACTGAATGACGTGGTCTCGCTGAGCGCATCGGTTTCTGTGATGACTGCGTCGGCGGCGATAGTCACTGGCTCGGTCGCGGCGAGGATGGCAGAAAGTGACTCTGCGATCAGCGGCTGGTCGCTCTCAGGTTCTTGGTAATAACCTGATCCCTGATCCGGCCCCGGTGCACGGCCCACATCGGGCATTGACGGGGCAGGCACCGCGCTGATGCTGTTATCCCCTAATCCAAGCTCACCCCCGGCCCCGCTGCTTGCGGGTGGTAGCTGGGGGAGGGGCGCGGCAGCATTCGCCGAAGCATTCTCCTGTGCTGGCGCAGTGGATTCTTTACTGGCGACCTCAGCTGCGGCGGCAGCAATTGCGGGTTCAGACTCACGCTCGGCAGCTTCCGCACTGGAAGGGGTAGAGGCCATGGCAATGGTTGTGGGCTGTGCCACTCCAGCGTTGTTGGCTACTGGACTCGCTTGATCTGCAACCTCGCTCGTTTGTACGGCCACCTCAGCACTTGCTGGTGCAGCTTGACGTACACTGCTGGTGCGCGGTGGGTTGCCTGCGGGTAGCGTAGGCAGAGCGTAATCACCCGCGATCAAGATCAGAAACAGCGCAAAGCTAACCGCTGCTGCATTGCGTAACCAAGGTGTACCCACTTGCCAAAAAGAGCGCCAGGTCTCCCATAAACGGGCCAACCCAGTGGGTGTCGGTTCGGCTTTTGCCCTCTGGGGCGAGCTGGTGCGCACCGGAGGCTGGGTTTGTTCTGCAACTTGCAACTCGGTCAGTGCAAAACTGCGGGGCAGACTCACCGTGGGCAAACTGTGCAATAAGTTGATCGTCTGCCGCAAGGATTCAAGACGCCAGGCCACAGTCGGTTCATTCTGCAAAGCCGCATCGACCAGCATCTTCTCTTCCGCAGTGAGTGCGTTATCCAGATAAGCAGAAAGTAATTCGTCGGTAATCGGTGTATGGAACGATGCGCTCATAAATTCATCAAAATCTCAAAAATGTGAACTACGCGGGCCTGTACCCAATAACAAGCTCTAGTCCGTCTTTAAGGACGGAAGGAAGCGGGTAATAGTTCCGGATTCTGTAGGAGGAAATCTCGCAGCTTCTGGCGAGCTCGGCTAATACGCGATTTGACCGTGCCCATCGCAAAGCCGGTCATCTCCGCGATCTCTTCATACGAGTAGCCATGGATATCGCATAAGACCAGCACCATGCGTTGCTCAGCAGGAAGGGCTCGAATGCCCAGTTCGAGATAATGGTTCAGCTCCATGCGCTCAGCATGGTCCGCCGGCCCTTCGCTGTGATCGGTAAGTTGAGCGGCATAATCCAGGTCAATCGGTGAATCGTCAATACTTTCGGTGGCTGTCCGTTTTTGTACACGCAGCAGATCGTAACAACTATTGACCACGATCCGCATCAGCCAACTCTTAAAATTGCCGCCTTGAAACCCACCAAGTGCGCGATACGCTTTGATGAGGCTCTCTTGCACAATGTCGGCGGCTGCGTCTGGGTCTTGCAAGACGCGATAGGCCATGCTATAGGCAAGTTGCTGATATTTTTCTACGAGGAGATTAAAAGCGGCCAATTCCCCTGCTTGGGCCCGGGCAATGATGGCCTGCTCGTTAAAGCTATGGGAGGCAGCTTGCGTTTGATCTTGCTGAGTCACGATGGTTCAATGAGATCTAGTTTGATACGTATGGGTATGAACATTTGACGTTTTTACTTTCACTCGGTATACTTATATTCCATCGGTTGTGTTACGCAAATTCTGCTCTCTGTAGCGAAACAATCGACGATGTAATCGTTGAGTCATTCGTGAAACTGGCGTAGCACCAATCAATTGAAAACGCCGAAGTGGCGGAACAGGCAGACGCGCACGACTCAAAATCGTGTGGGGAGACCCGTGTGAGTTCGATTCTCACCTTCGGCACAGATGATTGTAGCCTGTCGCAAAGGGATACCGCTTTCAGTTTTGGTGGTGTTTCTTTGCGACAACTGTGAAGGGCCAAAAACATTTCGGCCCGGGTAGTCCCTCCACCGTAGTGAACGTGTGTTGAAAACGTAGAGCAACGTTTGCCTGTAACCATGTTATGATTATAACCAATGGTTTGGGTAAATGAACAAACTGATGCCTATGGATAACTACGTTCTCTGAGTACCATCTCCATAATGTCGAATCCACTTCTGTCTCGAACGGTAATTTCCCGATCAAATTCTGATCCTGTCCCCTGTTTGTTCCAATCTTTGACTTTACGTGTTGGTCGAGCATTGCGTCATGCAATGGTGCTTGGCTTGTTGATCTGCCTGCTAGCGGCTTGTGGTCCTGAGGGGCGCAGCAGTAGCCAGGACGCTTTAGTGGCAGCAACTCAGTCCATTGCGATCAATTACCAAAACTCGTCTAACCTGGAACAGGCTCGGGCTGAAATCGAAGCTCTAGATGTCGCGAATCCCCACCAGTGGTTTGTCTTTGTTACCGAAAGTAGCATCCAACAAGGGGCTGACCCGGCAACGATTATGGCGCTGGTCAAACTCAGCTTAGAGTTGGATTTAACCTCTGCGCCTATTCTGGCTTATGCTGCGCAGAACAATCTGTTGCCGGCTGAGCCAGTGGTCGCGCCACAAGTGATCGAGCTACCGACGCTCGCTCCAGTGGCAGTTGCTGCGGCCCCAGCTGTGGTCAGTATGGACACAGCATCCACAACGCTGACCAATACAACTAGCGCCGAATCTGAGGAAGTGGTTCAGCCTGAGCCAACGGCCGAACCAACCGCGACTGCCACCCCTGCTTTGGCCATGGTCAGAGCTAGTGATATGTTGAATGTACGCGGCGGTCCCGGAACCAACTATAATTTGGTTGGCGCATTACAGAAAGACGAACTCGCACAGATCACTGGAAAAAATCCCGAAGGGGATTGGTGGCAGATTCAGTTGCCTGGCGGACAACAAGGTTGGGTCTTTGGGCAATTGGTGCAAACAACTGGGGATACAAGCAGCGTGATGGTTGCTGCGAATATCCCAATGGCGCCTGTAGCGGCTGCTCCTACAGAAGCTCCGCCTCCTGTGGTGGAAGCACCGCCCCCTGTCGCCGATGCGCCACCGGCTGCTGATCCAGGTGGACAAGAAGCGCCAGCTGCGGAGCCACCGTCAGCAGAAGCGCCTGCCGAGGCCGAGCAGCCTGCTCCGCCTCCTGCAGACCCAAATGCACCACCCCATTTCTCTTTGGTCTCCAGACGTTTATGGAACAAAGACGAAAATGACGGTTGCGTGGGTAAACACTTATTGCGCATTCACGTTTTGGACGCTGCCGGCAATCGCCTTAATGGTGTCCGTCTGAAAGGTATCTATACCGGCCAGGAGATTGTCACTGGTGATCAGGGCAAAGGCGATGGCATCATGGAGTTTGACCTGCATGGCAGCGGCGAAGGCTTTATGGTGATCCGGGACAATGATGGTCGCGAGGCGAGTAGTGATCGGGCCGAAGGGTTTACCACGCGTTCACTGGATATCCCGATGGATATGTTGATCGCCACGGGCTACTGTAGTAATACCGAAGATTGCCAGATCTTTTATAATTCGTTTGGCTGTCATGGACACCACAGCTGGGAAGCAACTTTCCAACGCAACTATTGACGTTATTCGGGTTTTGAAATAGACTGTCCGACTATTATAAAATACGTCATTGTGAAACCAGTCTGTTTTAGACAAGCGATATATCAATAGATTATCACCCAACCTGTGTTTCACAGGGAGGCTTCGTGAATAGTGACTTAATTCGTTTTGCGCCGATCTTTTTGGGGTTAACTGAACAAGAGCGAGACGTGATCGCTGCTGGCTTTGTCGCCAGCCAGGTAGCTGCCAATGCCAATCTCTTTCAAGTTGGCGAGCAAAGTGAAGCGCTTTATTTGATCGAAAAAGGGTTTGTGCGACTCGCTACCGCGAGTGGCCAGAACCTAGCCACGCTTGGCCCTGGTAGTGTGTTGGGCGAGGCAACATTCTTTCGCGCTACCCCGCAAGATGTGACGGCCATTGCTGCCAGCGAACTTGAAGTGTGGAAGCTGGCCGATCGCAGATTGCGCGAGATTCTGGTGCAGAATCCAATGATTGGCTTGAAGTTAAGCCAGAATTTCGGTAGCCTGGTTGCACAATTAGAAGATTACCTCGTACAGCGGTTGGGGCGCACTGTTGAACTAAGTGATCTGCCTCATCATACGTTGCAAGCCGTTGCTGCCCATCTTGAGCCGCGCACCGTGCGCGCTTCCGAGCAACTCTTTCGCAGTGGTGAACCGCCATCCGCACTCTATCTGATTGAGAGTGGTGCGATTGAACTGCGAGCCGATGGGGCTGGGACGGAGCGCGAGAGCCAAAAGGCCTTGCCTGGAACCATTTTGGGGGCTTTGGCCTTACTCACGAATAAGCTCTACGTCCATACGGCAGTCGCCGCCGAAGATAGCTTGTTGTGGGTGCTTTCCGCTGAGAACTTCCAAGCGGTCAATAGTCGTCATCCAGGCTTGCGGCGCAGCTTCGGTCGACATGTTCGTGGGCGTTTAAGTAAACAAGATCAGGCGCAGGCTATTCGTCGCTTCACGCAACTACCAATTTTTGCGGAGATCCCCCCGGCTACCATGCAAGCAATGGCTGGGCGCTTGATGTTGCAGCACGTTCCCGCCGGTGAACGCGTCTATCGGGTAGGCGAAGCGGGGGACGCACTTTATTTGATCGAGCAAGGTGAGATCGAACTTACCGAAGAAAATGCCAGCGGCGTCGTTGAAGAGAAAGCGCGTATTGCCCCCGGAGGATTCTTCGGCGAGATGGGCTTGTTTGCTGGTCTGATTCGCACCGAAGATGCCACAGCTACCCGCAACACCAATCTGTGGGTACTCCACAAGAAAGATCTAGATGAGCTAACTGCCCAACATCCCGCCTTAGGACGGGCCTTGAGCCAAAGTGTGGCCAACCGTCTTTCGAACGGGAACGCTGAGGTCGATGAGGAGCGCTTCCGCCAGTTTGAGTTGCTGGCCGATCTCGGCGAAGCAGATCTACGACCGGTAATTGAACGGTTGCGCCCTACCCGCTATCGGGCTGGTGAGCAGATCTATCGCGTGAATACGCCTCCCGATACGCTCTACTTGATTGAAAAGGGTAGTGTCCATGTTCAGCCATTGAGTGGGGGGGCTTGGACACTTGGACCTGGCGAATCCTTTGGCGAGCGAGCGCTCCTGACAAACCAGCCACACAATACCACTGTGACGGCTGAGAGCGACGTTGATGTGTGGACGCTCAGCAAGCAAGATTTTGAGACGTTGATGAATCGCCATCCTAGCTTGGCGATCAACATGAGTCGCATGTTGAGCCAGCGAGTGATGCACAACGTCGCTGCCGAGCCCGTAGGGTACGAAGCAGCCGGTCCTCAACCGACACCTGCAATTCGTCGTCGCCAAGCTGCGGCCATGCAAGCCAATGCCAATATGGCTCCAGCTCCGCCTCAACGCGAAGGAATTGGTCAGTGGTACAGGAATCTCAGTGGTTGGGGCAAGTTACGCTTCATCCTGTTGATTTTGTTAATTATCTTCCTGCTTGGCATTACTGTTCCAACGCTCTTCCTGTCGTTGGTCTGGGGTTCCTCGCGGGGGCCTAGCTCTGTCTCGCGTGCATTGTCGGCAGTCTATTCGATGGGTAGCTATGAAGTTGCCGCCGCGGATAGTGAAATTGCGCTAGCGTTGGTTCAGGTCGATAGCCAAGTCCCGCCGACGCCGACTTATACGCCACCGCCAACCAATACACCGTTGGTATCGCCAACTCCGCCACCCGCTGCGACACCAACACCGCGTCCTACAAGCTTTTCACAATTTATTCCCGCGGTTCAGCAACAAGCCTTTACCGCACCGGCTGCGCCAGCCGAGCCGCCACCTGGTGAGTCAGACAGTCCAGCAGAGGAAGAAAGTGTTCAGGCTGCCGCTGCACCTGGGCGGATCTGGGATAGTCGGCTAGATCGGTTAGGGGTGACTGTGGAAGAGGCCAACGCCGGACCGGGCCAACCCTATTTTAAGCTGATCGAAGCTCGTTGGGCCGATGAGGTTGAATCTGGTGGGAAGCATCATATCTACGTCGAAGTGCTTGATGAGAATGGCAACCGGATTGTTGGTCAGCCAGTCACTGTAACCTGGGCCGAGGGCACTACAACTGGGCCAGTCGAAGACAAGGCCCCTCCAGATTTCGGCTTTAATTTCCAGATGTACGCGGCTGGGTATGCCTATACCGCCAAAGTCGAAGGACTCCCGAGCGATGTGCTCGTAGGCGCAGGCATGGGGAGCATTGAACAGCGCATGTATGGCATCCATACGAGCTTTTATCTCGTCTTCCAACGCACTGTTCGCTAAATCAGTTGAAATGATGTAAAAAGGGCAATCCTCTCATCTGGGATTGCCCTTTTTTGATTCTAAGTTGGAGAGAATGGGCCTATCCACGCCCGACGCGTTGGCCGCCATCCACCGTAAAGACACTGCCCGTGGTGTAATTCGAAGCTGCCGAAGCCAGATAAAGCGCCAAACCAAGCAACTCTTGTGGCGCCGCGATCCGGCGCTGCGGGATGCGTTCGATCAGGTCCTGATAGCGGGTTGGATCATTCCATAGCGCACTGCTGAATTGGGTTTTGATGTAGCCAGGCGCAATCGCATTTACTTGAATATTATCAGCGGCTAATTCGCTCGCCAAGACTTCGGTTAGCATCAAGACGGCGGCTTTGCTCACTGAATAGAGCCCTAATCCCGGTTGTGGAATTTGACCGGCGATCGAGGCGATATTGATCACTTTGCCGCCGCCTCGCTCCCGCATCGACCCTACACAAGCTTGGATTGTGTGAAAATACCCTTGGACATTGACTTCTAGGGTCTTTTTCCAATGGCTACTTTCTGCGCTTAGCAAAGGCCCAAAATGGGGATTGGTGGCTGCGTTGTTAACCAAAATATCAACGCCGCCAAATTGCTCGCTTGCCCGTGCTACCAGCCCCTGGATGGCCTGCTCGTCGCCCGTGTGCGCGGCAACAGCCAGAGACTCCCCTCCTGCATCGCGAATCTGAGCGGCCACGGCTTCAACCCCCTCAATTTTGCGGCTGCTCAAGACAACTTTGGCCCCAGCCGCGGCGTATGCATGGGCAATTGTGGCGCCAATGCCACGTGAAGCGCCGGTGATCAAGGCGACCTTTCCGGTTAGGCTAAAATCTGGGAGTACAGCACTCATGCCACGTTCTCCGCTTGTATCCGAGGTTAGTCACCCAAGGCTTGTTGAAAGATCGTTTTATCTTGCAACTCAAACAATTGGATTGGGGTAGAAAAAGGATAATCCCCGGTAAAACAGGCATTGCAATAGCCGCCATCCGCTTTGAGTGCTTTCATGAGACCGTTGATCGACAAGAAGGCGAGCGAATCGGCCCCGATGTGGGCGCAAATTTCATCAACGCTGAGATTGGCCGCAATCAATTCGGCTTGTGAAGCCATATCGACCCCCATAAAGCAGGGCCATTTGATTGCTGGGCAAGCGACCCGCACGTGGACCTCTTTGGCCCCCGCCGCTCGCAACATTTTGATCAAGGGTCCACTTGTATTGCCCCGCACGATCGAATCATCGACCAGGACAACCCGCTTACCCTGCAGATTTTCGGGCAGCGGATTAAATTTCATGGCGACCCCAATTTGGCGCAGCTCATCGGTGGGCTGAATAAAGGTACGCCCAATGTAGCGACTTTTGATCAACCCTTCGCTATAGGGAATTTTGCTTTTTTGCGCATAGCCGATGGCATGCGGTGTACCCGAATCGGGCACTGGTACTACAATGTCGGCCTTCACCGGTAATTCTTTGGCCAATTGACGCCCTAACTTTTGGCGCACTTCATGGACCAAACGTCCGTTGAGGATGCTATCGGGGCGAGCAAAGTAAATCTGCTCGAAGGTGCAAAAGGCCAATTTTTGCGGCGGTACCCCTTGCATGATCTCATACCCGTCAGCATCGAGCCGTACGATTTCGCCCGGTGCAATCTCTTGAATCAGCTCGGCTCCGATGGTGGCAAAGGCACAGCTTTCGGAGGCCAAAACATAGCCGCCATCAAGTTTCCCCAGGGTTAAGGGACGCAGCCCCCAGGGATCACGGACCCCATAGATCGCATCACGTGTCAGGATCACCAAAGCATAGGCACCCTCGGCTTTGGCCATCATAATGCGGATGCGCGTCACCCAATCGCCGCTACCTGCACCAGCCAAGAGATGCAAGATCACTTCGCTGTCGGTCGAGGTCTGCAGACCCACGCCTCGTTCGAGTAATTCGCGTCGAAGTTGTGGGGCATTGACCAGATTGCCATTATGGCCGAGTGCCAACGGCCCATCGAGTGTCTCGACCAAATAAGGTTGTGTATTGCGCAGCTTGGGCGCGCCAGTGGTTGAATAGCGCGTATGGCCAATGGCCAGATCGCCCTGGAGATGGTGCAAGTTATCTTCGTTGAAGACTTGCGAGACCAAGCCCATGCCTTTGTGAATGTGGGCGACATGCCCGTCGCAGGTGACGATACCCGCCCCTTCTTGGCCTCGATGCTGCAGCGCATACAGACCAAAAAAGGTTAAGCGCGCTACGTCGCGACCAGGTGCATAGATCCCAAAGACCCCGCACGCCTCATGGAGATTGTCATCAAATACCATAGTTGCCCCGCTCAGTCAGGATCATCCGTCTGTTGTATCGGGCTAGCGTTAAAAATTGCTCCGCCCACACAGCTTGACTGGGACGATCGCGAACAATACCTACTCGTCTGTTTAGAGAGCATTGCGCGCTGCAATGGCTCTCTCTAACGCTACATCCACTTTATCTGCCAACGCAGTCAGGTGGCCCATCTTGCGGCCTAGCCGCCATTGTACTTTGCCATAGAGATGGAGCTTCACCTGTGGCTGTTGCAACGCCGCGGCCCAATTGGGTTCGCCGGCCTGCCAACGGTCTCCCAAGAGATTGGCCATCACGGCTGGGCGCAACAAAGTTGGATCACCCAACGGTAAGCCACACACTGCCCGCACTTGCTGCTCGAATTGGCTTGTGACTGCCGCATCAATGGTCAAATGACCAGAATTGTGCGGCCGCGGTGCCAATTCATTGATCAGCAAGTCTCCATTCGCTGTTACAAAACATTCTACACATAGAACGCCAATAACCTCTAGTTTTTCTAAGACGGCGCGCGCTAATTCGCTGGCGCGGGGGACCAAATCAGGGGGTACCCGGGCAGGGGCGATGGACAGATCGAGAATATGCCGTTCGTGAATATTTTCGATCAGGCCATAATCTATATAGCTGCCATCGATTCCTCGCGCGGCCACTACCGACACTTCACAGACGAAGGGCACAAACGCCTCGAGGATCGCAGCGGTGCCACCAATCGCTTGCCAAGCTGCTTCGATTTCGCTCGAGTTGTTGATGCGGGCTTGCCCTTTGCCATCATACCCAAAGGCTGCAGTCTTTAAGATCGCTGGATAGCCTAGTTGCGCCACTGCACTTTGTAACTCGGCCAGGGAATTCACTTCCACAAACGGGGTAACGGGAAGCCCAGCCGCGGCCAGGAAACGCTTTTCGCGCAGCCGGTGCTGCGTGGTATGCAGCACGGAGCCGCCAGGGCGCACCGGCACGCCCGCTTCTAAGGCAATTTCCGCCACTTCGGAGGCGACATTTTCAAATTCGAAGGTAACGACATCCACACGTTGGACAAAACGACGTACGGCATCAAGATCCTCGTACGGCGCGCTCGTTTCTTGATCGGTCACCTGGCCAGTGGGTGAATTTTGGTCGGGCGAAAAACAGTGGATGCGATAGCCGAGCGTGCGGGCTGCCAGTGCCATCATGCGGCCTAGTTGGCCGCTGCCAAAGACACCAATCGTTGCGCCAGGAAGGAGAGGGTTTGTCATAGGGATAAGTACCGAGTTTGCCTAAAGTGATGCGTGAATCATTTCAGAAGAGATAATCAATGTAGGATGATGTTTGTGCCTCGCCGCTGTAGCCCGGCCTGCTGATAGACAGCGTCGATCACCCGCATGTTGGCGATCGCATCCTCCGGCCCGGTGATCGGTTCTACGCCGGAGCGTACACTGGCCACAAATGCCCGCAGTTGATGGGCATAGGTGGTTTCGCCTGGAATGCGCTCCACGCGCTTCCCCTGCTTGGTCTGGATGGTGAGCCGGTGCCAGAGATGGGGCAAAAAGGGATTGATCACCCGTAATTCGCCTTCGCTGCCCACCACACGGGCACTAATTTGTAACAGGTTGGTCGAGAGCAGCGAACAACTCATGCGGGCGGTGCGGCCATCGGCAAAGCGAAAGTCCGCCGCCATCCAACGGTCGACCTGAGATGAGAGCGTGCGAGCTTCGGCTCTGATCACGGCGGGTTCGGCGGCGGCAAGGGTGCGCAAAAGATGAATGGTATAGCAGCCCAGATCCATGGTTGCGCCACCGCCAAGATCATAGCGCATACGAATATTGCCGGGTCTCACTGATGGCGTCGCAAAATGGGCTTCCAGATGTTGGATTGTACCCAATTCCCCACTGGCCAAGATCGCTTTGATGCGCTCTATCAGTGGATGGTAGCGGTAGTGAAAGGCTTCCATCAGGATCAGCTGTTTCTCACGCGCGAGTTGCGCCAATTGTTCAGCCTCAGCGGCGTTGCTGGATATAGGTTTTTCGCAAAGCACATGTTTGCCAGCCTGAAGTGCACGGGCTGCCCATTCGGCGTGTAAGCTATTGGGCAGCGGATTGTAGATTGCCTCGATCGTTGGATCAGCAATCAAGGCTTCATAATTGACATGGGTTCGGTCAATGACGTGACGTTTGGCAAAGGCGCTTGCTCGTAGCGGATCGCGCGCCGCCACGGCGACGACGTGCGCCAAGCCCGTCTGGCGGGCCGGTCTCAGCAATGCCGCGGGGGTAATGCGTGCCGTACCCAGGGTCCCGATCCGCAGCGGAGCAGTTGACATGGGCTGTGAACTCCTTTCCTCGTACTTGCAACGGTCGTCGACATAGTGCCATTGTCATATGGACAAGAGGAATTTCCAAACCACAGTGGGCGCAATCAGCGGACTTTGTAAGTGCGCACATCTGTGCTAAACTGGCTTAGTTCGCCCGGTGATAATTCCAGTGTAGGATGCGCATGAAGAACCGTTTTGACCACTCGTTTGCTGATGACGATTTGTTATTCGACCCGCCTGTGGCCGATCCAGCCGAGGAAGAGACTGGCCCCCCGGTAGAAGATTCACCTTTGGCTGCCGTGGATCTTGCCCATTTTTTCGGCAGCGAAGGTCCCTTGGCGCGCCAATTGCCGGGGTATGAGCTACGCACCAGCCAACTGTTGATGGCCGAGGCAGTCAAGCGAGCGATCCTCAGCGGCCAACATGGGTTGATCGAAGCCCCGACTGGCACCGGCAAGTCGATCGCCTATCTGGTGCCGGCCATTCTCAGCGGCAAGACCGTCGTGGTGGCCACGGCTAATAAATCACTGCAAACCCAACTCTACACCAAAGATATTCCCTTTTTGCGCAAAGTATTGGGTCAGCCCATTAGTGCAGTGATTGTCAAGGGGCGCAGCAATTTTATCTGCAACCTTAAGTGGGAAAAAGAGTTGGTTGAACAGCAGCGGATCTCGTTGTTTGACCGCGAGCACGACCAGATCAAGTTTATGCGCACCTGGTTGGATGAGACAGAAAGCGGCGATGTCGATGATTTGCCCTTTTTACTCGACAGCGATCTACGGCCGCGTATAGTCAGCTACCCAGATGATTGCATCCATCAAGAATGTCGCTTCTATTTCGACCATTGTTGGGTCAATCACATGCGCGATCGGGCTGCCGAGGCCCAGGTTTTGATCACCAACCACCATCTGTTGCTCAATGCGCTGGAGCTAGGCTTTGCTGGTGAACGGATTCTGCCACCCGCGGCCATCTATATTATCGACGAGGCCCACGGACTAGAGCAGACAGCGACGGCCGTCTACGAAACTACCGTCACCGATTACACGGTTGAGCAATTGCTCAGCCGCACCATCTACAAACAATATCTTGGCGATGATCGCCTGGACGAAGTCCGCATGTTGAATACGTTGGCCTTCCAAGAACTTGCTCACCTGAGCCGCGAGAATGCGTTTCGGGTGGAGACTGATCTCGAAGAGATGAAAAAGCTGGGGCGGGTATTGGCGGATCTCGCGCAGCGGATGAAGCAGCAGAATCCCTTCGGTGATAAAAATGGAGCAGCGAATCTGCAAGAAGAGGTTGATCTGGATGTCGAGCGGCCGCGCAAAACCCGAAATGAAGATGACGAAACCGCTGCTGATCGCAAATTTTATGAATTGGCCATTGAAGCGCTGAACAGCACCTCAACCAAGTTGCTCACCGTCGCTGTTAGTAAGCGGGATGATGACTTTGTGCGCTATGCCGTTCGTGTCTTTGACCGTCGCCACACGACCATCGAACTCCATGCTGCACCGATCAATCCGGCCAATTTGCTCAGCCGCTATCTCTTTCATAGCGAAGACGAAGCAGGGAATCCGGTCGCTCGCACAGTGATCTGTACCAGTGCCACGCTGGCGACCAATGGCCATTTTGAACATTTCAAAGTGCGGGGTGGCTTGACGACCGTTGGCGAAGAGGTGGTGCTGCCAACGGTCTTCGATTATCCACAACAGGCAGTACTCTATCAGCCCCCTTTACCAGCCTATGACTATCGCCAAGCGGATGCGTTTTACAGTGCAGTCACAGCTGAAATTGAACGGCTGTTGGAAGTGAGCCGGGGGCGTGCGCTCTGCCTCTTCACCAGTTGGAGCGGCTTGCAGCAAGTTTATGATCGTCTGCGCAGTGTCGACAAGCAAAGTGTTTGGCCGATCCGTGCCCAGGGCGATGCCCCACGCGATGCTTTGTTGACCTGGTTTCGCTCCACGCCGTCCAGTGTCTTGTTGGCGACTCGCTCTTTTTGGGAGGGGGTTGATATCCCCGGTGACGATCTGAGTTTGGTCGTACTCGATAAAATGCCCTTTCCCACGCCGGGCGATCCGCTGCACAGTGCGCGCATGGCGGCCATTGATGGCGAGGGTGGGAATAGCTTCAGCCAATATATGACACCGTTGATGACGCTGGCTTTGAAGCAGGGCTTTGGCCGCTTGATCCGCCGTGCGGGCGATATTGGGGTCGTCGCAATTCTGGATGATCGCCTGACCAGCAAAAGTTATGGCCGCCAAGCTCGGGCAGATCTGCCGCCGGCTCGCTTCACACGAGAGTTTAAGGATGTCCACAAGTTCTATCAGCGGGCGTTGAGCAGTTCGGCAGAATTTGCGCTGAATGTGTGGGCTTGGTCCGATGCACCCACCCTGCGTTTTGATGAGCAGCCTTGGGATCCCCGCCATCAAGATGCAGATGAGGATGCTCCCGAGCAACCTGGCGCCTTTCATTGGCGTTGGCAAGTCCTGCGTCTGCAAGATGGCAAAGCCGAGAGCCAGAGTGGCCGAGTGGAAGGGGTGGATGCCGTAGCTGCTACGTTGCATGCTGCGCTGTTGGGGTTGCGTGATCTCCGCCAGCGCATCGAGCGAGCTGGTCGCAAACCCAGCGATTTTGTGGTTGAACTGCGCTGCCCACCAGCCACGGCAGAATGTCTGGAGCACGATCAGGCCCACGCCGCGGCAGTGGCGGCTCGGAATGCCTTCCGCGAGTGGCGTACCGTGACTCTCTATCCGGTCGCCTCACCCTCATCGCCAATAGACAGAAGCAGCTGATTTTGATATCATCGACTCTATCTGTCTGATATCGAAATTTCCTCAATGCCGTACGTAGCAACGGATGATATTCACCTAGCGCTGCGTAAGTGCTATTCTCAATGAATGGAAGCTATGGCTACTGTTGTGGAGTCTGAACAAATAGCTGGGCTCAAGTTGGCCCATTTGCGTGCCTATAGCGACGAGCGCGGTCGCTTTATGGAGACCTTTCGCCGAGAGTGGTTCCCAGAACGAAGTTGGGACGCCGTACAAGCCAATCGCAGCGATAGCCGTGCTGGCGTTTTGCGGGGGCTGCATTACCACTTTCGCCAAGTTGATTACTGGTATGTCCCTTTTGGACAGATTCGCGTTGGGTTAGCCGATTTACGGCGCTCTTCACCGACCTATGGCGCTACCCAAATGCTCGAAATCGGTGAGGATAATCCGATCGGTATCTTTATTCCATCTGGTGTTGCCCATGGCTTCCTGGCGCTCACGGACGCAACGCTGAACTACTTGGTCGATCAATATTACGATCCGGCTGATGAGCTTGGCGTGCGCTGGGATGATCCCACGCTGGCGCTGCCTTGGGGGACAACGCAGCCCATTCTCTCGGGCCGCGATTTGGCGTTGCCTGCGCTCAGCGAAATTGACCCGGTGCGCCTGCCCACGTAATGGCTATTGTCCGCATGGCGCGGTCATAAACCAAGCAATAAAAAAGAGGGGACTGACAAGTGCAGTCCCCTCTTTTTTAGCTTTTTACTGATGAGCGGTCAACGATCATTCGGGTGGAGGCAGAATAACGGCATCAATTACTTGAACGACGCCATTATCGGTCTCAATGTCCTTCGTGATCAGCGTAGCGCCGTTGATGCGTACAGTATTGCCCTGCACCTCAAAGCGGACCGATTTCCCTTGCACGGTCGTGGCCAACATGCTGTTGGAAAGGTCTTCCGAGAGCGTGCGGCCGGCGATCACGTGGTAGCGCAGGATGTCAGTCAGCTGGCCACTGGGATCATTGAGCAATTGGTCAAAGGCACCAGCAGGCAGGGCAGCAAAGGCTGCGTCGGTTGGTGCGAAGACCGTGAACGGACCGCCGCTGTCGAGGACACTATCCAGACCCGTTGCTTCGAGTGCTTCTACCAACGAGGTGAAGCGCCCATCAGCAACCAAGGCATCGACAATGGTTTCGCCACTGGTGGCCGTCGTTGTGGCCCCAGTTGTGGTGGCGGTCGTCGTAGCGGTTGTCGTTGTGCCAGTTGTCGTCGTGATCGGAGCAGTGGTGCTGCCAGTGGTCGTTGCCCCGGCGCGGGTTGCCGGCGCAGTCGTTGTGCTAGTGACAGTAGCCGAGGCTGTAGGTGTTGCTGCCGGAGTCGCAGCTGTTGTAGTCGTTGTTGCAGCTGTTGTCGCCGCGGGGGTAGCGGTGGCGGCAGTGGTTGTCGTTGACGTTGTTGAGGTGGCACCGCTCTGCAATTGCGCTTGCGTGGGCAGATTGATCACATCTCCAACCTCGATCACATTGCAATTGGCAATGTTGTTGAAGGCACAAATCTGCTCGTAGAATCGGTAATCACCATAAACATCACGAGCGATCAAGGCCAACGTATCACCAGATTGCACTGTATAGGTGCCACCCGGTTCTCCACGGCTAGTTGTCGTTGTCGTGCCTGTTGTTGGCGGCGTTGTGGTTGTGGTGGTCGTTGTCGTCGTGTCCGTCGTAGTTGTTGTCGTGCTACCAGCTACGGTCGTTTCGGTTGTTGTTGTCCCCGTCACGGTCGTGCTGCTGCCAACGCCCGCTTGTTGGGCTGTAATTGTCTGGCCTGAATCGTCGACCAACAAGCCCCCTTCGACAGTCAAGGTGTAGCTGCCAGGAACGCGTGAGTTGTTGTAGACGATGATCGTATATTGGCCAAGACCGACGGCTTTAAAGTTTGCCACCCGCTCGTTGGTGTCGCCGCGGAAGGTGCGATTCCCTGCTGCAATGGCAACTTCGCCAGGATTGGTACCCCGCAGATACTGGGTAAAGCCACTTTCGTCGAGTACCCAGAAGTTGAGGCGGCGAGCCAGCTCGCTGTTATCTTGCGGGTCAAACGTGAGCATCAACGAAATGTTCCCATCGCGCTGATCCGGCACCAACCCAAGGAAATGTTGATTATCCTGTTCGGGCAAATCCCCACGCATGGTCGTGGCCCGTACCTCGCGAGTGACTGCAGGTGCAGTGGTGGTCGCAGGGGCAGCAGGCGCCTCTGTTGCAACTGGGGTAGTGGCGACGGTCTCAGTTGTGGTCGTTTCAGTGGTGACTGTGGTAGCAGCGGTGGTTGCCACTGGAGCCGGCGTCTCAGCTGCCGGAGGTGGAGCTGGTGCTTCCTCTGTCCCGGCCTCTGCTACTTCTTCGCTGCTGCTCTCGGGCGTGGCTGCGGTGCTATTGACACCGGTAACTTGGCCACTATCATCCAAGATGGTCGCGCCACTAGCCGTCAGGGTGAAGTTGGCATCCGCGGCCGAGTCATTGAAGAGAATGATCGTATACTGGGCCATGCCCGGCACCAGGATCGAAGCCCCTTGTTGGTTGCTGGGGCCATTGAGGAAGAAGCTCTGGCTGCCTGCGCCAATCGCTAAGCTGCTCAAGCTGGATTCCCCAATGCCGCGCAGACCGGAGTCATCTAGAATAAAGAAGCCGATCCCGCTGTTATCAGCATCCGGGCGATCCCACTCAGCTGTCACAGTGACGGTTGCCCCTGGTTGTTCGGGTTGTAGACCCAACCAGATCTTCGAGAATTGGCCTCCGGGTAGCAGACCACGCACCTGTGTGTCGCGCAGTTGCTGGGCAAAAGGTGCCTGGACGGCGGCGGCGTTGGCTATCGGTGCCAATGTCGTTGCCGCGATTAGCGCCGCTGCGATCGCGGCTAGCGTTTTATCTCTTACATGTTTAACCATTCGTTTTCCTCCAACTGATTAAGTTGAACAATTGCAGCGCATTATTTAGTGAGCGTAAACAATTTCCCAACAGCTCATTTTTTCGTTGCTAAGAGTTGTAACAGCCTTGTTGAGCAGTGTCGTATACTTAACAATAATCGGATTTCGCTTCAACAAGCCGCGGTATTATACACAGCAGCTCGCTTATCCAGCAAATGAAGCTATATGAACGGGCAACGCTCTTGATTGGCGGGGATTGCGCCCTTCTCTGGACCGCCAATCCCTAGACTTGCTCAACCTTGGATCGGTGATGGTGCGGGCGGTGTAAAGGTTGGCGTCGGTGTTGGCGCAGCAATTTGCAGCCTTCGTACAACGTATTCCTCAAATTGATTGTTCCAATTGAAGATCCGCAAACGAAGATCGTAAAATCCCGGGGGTAGCAGGCCCAAATCCAGCCGTGCAATCAAATTATTGGTAATGGGTGTTTGTGTTTCGACTAATAAACTCCAATCCTCCTCACCACTAACCGACCATGCCAATTCCCAGCGTTGAAAATTCACGATGCTGGCTGTCCCGGTGATCGACAGCGTGCCGCTGATCACCATGCCGTCGCGCGGGCTAAAGATGCCGCGTGTCGGGGGCGTGGGGGTTGCTGTGGGAATGTTGACCGCTGTGTAATTGGCAATCGTCAGGTTACGTACCTGATATTCATCGTAATTCCCATTGCCATACACGATCCGCAAGCGCAATTGGTAACGGCCATCAGGAAAACGTCGCGTATCGAGCTTGTAAATCACATCCTGCCAGATCTGATCGCTGCTCATGATCAGCAGGGCCCAATCGTCTGTCCCTGCAGGAGCGATTGAGAGTTCATACCGGTCATAGATGGTATTGGGTTTGGCATTGACCGTGCCAATGATCTTGACCAAGCCGCGCATCAGCCCATTGTTGTAGGGCAAAAAGATACCCTGCCCGTCGGGAATGTGACTGATAAATTCCGGCGTAGGTGTGGCCGACGGTGTGGGTATGGTCGGCGTATAGGTGGGTTCCGCCGTGCCGAGTTCGTTGAGGATCAGTGTGGCAGTCGGTGGCTTTGCGTTGCGGATTTCAAAACGTCGTAACACAGATTCTGTGTAATTGCCATCATCGCGCAAGACCCGCACCCGCAGATCATACAGTCCATCGGGATATTGCGAGGTGTCGAGTAGATAGATGCGGTCGTCATAGACAGGATTGAGGATGGTTGCCAGCCATTGCCAGCTCTCGCTATCCGCCACGGCGATGTGAACATCATAGCGTCGAAAGCTGGCACTTGAGGCATAGCCCCGAAACTCGGTGAAGCCCGAAACTGCATCGCCCGAGCGCGGATGGGTGATCTCATTGGCCATTTTGATCACCTTGGTCGGGGTTGGTGTATCGATTGGGCTAAAGCCGACCGGCGTAAAGGTTGTGGTAATCGTCGGGATCAGCGTTACGGTCGGGGTTGGTGTCGCAGTGAAAAGTTCCTGTGCCCAGGCCAAATTGAGGCGAATCCATCCATCGGATACGGCCCCGAACACCAACAATAGGCCAAAAAGTGCAAGTAGAAAAAATCGCTGAACCTTGATCATCATGACAAACGCTTACTCATCTACATCGGCAGATTCTAATTTACCCAAAGCTAGCCATTGCCAGTAAAATCACCGCAGAACCGCTGGGCCCAGCCGGTGAAGTTGGCGAATTTAGGGCTAGTTGCTAGAAACCTAATGGTACCCTTCGTTCATTGCCAGCAGCCAGTATGAAGCTACGTTGCTGCCTAGTTCATTAACCACCCTGAAAAACCAGATGGTGACACGGTAGATCTGCAGCTTCGCCCTGGCGGTGTTGAATTGTGATGATTGGGCTAATCGGGTTATCAGCAGGATCCACTATCCATAGGTAGAGTTCGTGCGGGGAATTGGACGGGATCGGAAAGTCGAACATGCCGAAATCGTTGCTGCCACTTTTGCTGACCGTACTGGCTTGATTGCCCCACTCGTCGCGGAATTTGATCGTCACACCTGGTGTAGGTGCCCCAGTGGCGTCCAACACTCGTCCCATAATGTAAGATCCCGGGCAGTTGTTGTCATGCGCAATGGGGGCTGCCAGCAGATAACGCCCACTATTCAGCGGTACCCCTTCGGCGATCTGCCCGGCGAGCGTTGTCAGCTCGACTGCGCCATGCCCGGCAAACTCCGCGGTTTCGGGAACACCTGCCGCAGCTAGATCGACCAAAAGTGTGGCATCGCCACTATAATTGATAGGCGATAAGCGCAGCACGTGCGGAGCCACATTGGCGACTACCTCGCATGGGCCTAAATTGAGTGGCGTTCCCATTGCAAAACTCCAGGCCATGGCTTGCAATTGTGCCTGACCAATTGCTTGGGATTCACCCATCGCCGTAGGGTTAGTGACTGCGATGTTGACTTCTTGAAAGAGATTGGCCGAATTCTCGTAATTATCGGTCAATTCGGCCAATCTTTCATCCAATCTCTGCTCAGGTGGTGTCAAGCCAAACCCTGTTGGCAACCGCAAGAGTGTGCGCTCTGCCGCACCTTCGACCATACAGAAACCGGCAAGGCGCTGCCCTTCTGCAGTCTGCAAATAGACGGGGGCTGTGGCAACTCGCTCAACACTGTCGGCCAAGGGACCCCGCTCGCCGGCCAGTTCTAGCCAACTTTGACTAAACAGCTCTCCGTCAGAGCGGCAAGTGAGCCCTGGTGGACAATCGGATAGTTGGATCACCGTTTCTGGGGGTGTGAAGACCCATTGGTCAAGCTCAGTAGGTGCATCCAGTACGGCTCGAAAGGTCGGGTCACTCAGCACTTGCTGCATAAAGTCGTGCCAAATGGGGGCGGCACCGGTCACGCCAGACGTGTTGCGCATTGGGCGGCCATCGCTATTACCAGCCCAGACACCCGCCACTAAATAGCGAGTATACCCGATGGTCCAGTTATCGCGAAAATCGTTGGTTGTGCCCGTCTTTACTGCGGCCGGGTAGTCCAATTGTAGCGCGCTGGATGCGCCAAAAGCCGGTGTGCGCGCCTCGTTATCACTCAAGATATCAGTGACCAAAAAGGCGGCTTCGGACGTCAAAACTGCCAGAGGCTCGGGGCGCGTCGAGAGCAGCCCTCGGTTTCCCCGGCTATCAACCACATAC
>CAZMRA010000060.1:0-611 GCA_964568485.1 uncultured Caldilineaceae bacterium
GAGATGTTGATGCTATTCCAGGGTTTCCTGACCACCAGACCGTTTGGGACCAACAGATTACCAATCCACACCATGTTACTTGGCACTTGACTATCAGTGGATTTTCCACTTATGCGGTCAATATCGATGGGGTTGAGTACATCGGTCAGGAGGGAGGACTGACGACAGGGAGACTCCGGGCCATTCATTACGATCCGACAACGCAACTGGCGATTACACTCTCCAAGGATTTCGACCGCGATATGTTGATCGCGCTGCACGAAACCGGCCCCGACGCCGTCTACCCGGCGATGGTGCCGGTGTTTGAAGAGATTCTACAGAGCGTATCGATTGCCGATTCAGCCAATGGTTAGTCCACTGCTGACACCATCCCCCTAACACGCTTCTTTCTATCAATTACAACTACCTACCTACCTCGCTGCCCCTTGGCTACATCGCAGGAATTTTCTGCTCTCCGTCGTTGACTCCACAAACAACGCGACCATAAGAGGAGTGATAAGTGAGGCATCGCGTCTCACGCATCACGTTTGACACCGAGTCGTTCGTCCCCCGTCCATCGTCTCCCGTCCACCGTCCGCTGCCAACTTGGCGCGCGACCCACTCCATGTTAC
>CAZMRA010000060.1:621-20358 GCA_964568485.1 uncultured Caldilineaceae bacterium
CATTTGCACAGAGCAGGATTCTAGCCCCACTTGGAGGGAACGATGATCGCCGGAATGGACTTCGGGACCACTCATTCAGGGATGTCGGTCTACGATGGTCAACAGCTCCGTACGTTGCCGCTCAACTTGCTCAACCCTAGCGACCGGGTGACGCCGACCGTTCTGTACATCACCAATGAACAGCAGATCGAATTTGGCCGCGAAGCAACCAATGCCTATTTTGAGCAGAATCTGGGCCGTCCCAGCAAGTTAGAAAAGGTGTGGGTCGGCGAGATCAGCCAGACCTTTGCTGAATTGCCCACCTTTGTGCGCGATGTTTACATTTGGGTGGATGTGCTTTCGCCCGGCCGACTTTTCCTGTCGTTCAAGAGCGATCTTTCAGACGCGAGTTATGCGGGGACGGCCATTGGGCGCTTTTTCTATTCGCTCGAGCAGATCGCAACCACCTATCTGTATGTGGCCAAACGCCGCGCCGAACAAGTGCTAGGCCATGAACTCGACGAAATTGTGCTCGGGCGCCCGGTGCGCTTTCATCACGATCCGGATGCCGATCGCCTAGCGCAGGCACGGTTGCTCGAAGCCGCGCTGCAGGCTGGATATCGCCGGGTCTATTTCGAATACGAACCCGTCGCTGCCGCCTATTTTTACGAAACCACCCTACAGCGGCCCCAAAATGTGCTGATCTTCGATTTTGGCGGCGGGACATTGGACATCACGATCATACGGCTGGGTGAAGGCAAACGGCAGGTCTTAGCGACGGGTGGCGTGCCCATTGCCGGGGATATCTTCGACCGTAAGATTGTGCGGGCCAAGCTGCCGCGGCTCTTCGGGGAAGGCAGCTTCTACCGTTCGCACGACAAAAAATTGCCTATTCCCAGTTGGATCTACGATGCCTTCAACGATTGGCGTTCTTTGCTGGCGTTGCAACAACCGGATCAGATCGAAACCCTGCGCACCATTGCACCAGTGACGGATCAGCGCCGAGCATTCGAAGCGTTGATCAAGTTGGTAACCAGTAATTACAGTCTCAAATTGTTCGAAACAGTCGAGGCGGTCAAACGGCGGCTCTCGGAGAGTGACACCGCAGTGATCCGCCTGTTGGGGGATGGCTTTGCCATTCGCGAACCGATCACCCGTGTCGAGTTCGAGACCTTGATCCGCCCAGAGTACAACATCATCGAGCGCGAGCTGGACGAAACTGTGCAGCGATCGGGCTTGCGGGCCAACGAGATCGACGTCGTGATCCGAACCGGCGGCTCATCGCAGATCCCGATCTTTCAGCGCATGTTGACCGAAAAATTTGGCGCCGACAAGGTGCAGGCGATCGATACCTTCGGCAGCGTAACCGCCGGGCTCGGCGTGATTGCGCACCAGATCCGCGAGGGGCGTTTGGATCTGCCCGGCTACACCCAATCTACCCGCCAACAACCGGCGATCAAGCCGGGACGCGCCCACATCCCACCGATCAACCTCGACCTGCTCAAACAGCAGATCGATTGGCAATTTACGCATAATGCCGAGGCGCAAACCCTGCGCAGTCTCCTGCTGCTCTCCAGCAATTACGAATTAAGCCTGAGCGAATTAGCCGCCGAGCCGTTAAATCAAACACAGCCGGTCACCTGGGAAACGTTGGGGCTGCCCCAGCAACCCAACTTGCTGATGGCTCTCGCACCCACGGTTGACGAGCCACTGTTAGTTCTTACCTCACACTTTCGTTTATTGCTGGTAACGAGCTTGGCGCTCTTGCAACAACAAGCTGCCGGAGTCGACTTTGCGCACTTGTACGGCTTCGAGCGGGGCGAACAGATCTGTGCGCTTCAACGGTGGGAGCCGCTGCGCGAACAAGAACTGCTGATGCTGGTCAGCACACAGGGCTATGTGCGTAAATTTGAAATGGGCCAGCTACGTCCCGTCATTGAAGGACCAACGCTTACTAAGCTCGATTGGACGTTACCAGGCTGGCCACGTGTGGCCGTTGGCGCCACCGCAGCCGACGAATTGGCGCTCATCACCCGTGCGGGGCGCGGGGTACGCATGCCGGTCAGTGCCATCCGCCGCACAGGCACCCGTGTCCTCCACAAACCCAAGGCGGATGAGTTACTAACTGGCCTGGCCGTGAATGCGCAAACCCGGTTATGGGCTGTGGCGAGCGCGGGCTGGAGCACCTGGTGTGATCCCAGCGAAATTGCGCTGTTACCCCAAGGTGGTCCCGGAGCCCTGTTTCTGCGGCGGCGTGGGGCGCTGAGTGCCGTCCTTAACGAGCCGTCGACGCCGAGTTGGGCGCTTACGGCCACGCGCCTGCTGCAATTGGATCCCGCTGCCCCAGCAACGGACAAACCACCCAAGCTAGCCAAAGGGGAAACCATTAAAACGGTGCTCAATTGAAGATCGGCCGATGCTTATCTTCACCTGTCAGGGTTCAACCAGCTCTGATCTCTGGGCTGGGACCCATTGCTCGCGTCAATGCTTGGTAACCCGTTTGTTTCGCTACTTTCTTGACAAACCTCTAGGTTCAGCCTTATAGTTACAGGCAGTGCCCCGAAGTTTTGTATGTTGCATAAGTACATCCCGCCGGTTAGCGTTCAGCCATGCTAGTCAGATTTTGCGCATGGTCGGTAAAGCCAATCGGAACCAATATTTTGCACATACGCTCCACCCACAAAGAACCAATGAGGAGTCAATAATGCAACAACGATTGAGGTTTTTCCCTCTACTGGCAGTGCTGACAATTATCTTTGCCAGTTGTACGACACCGACAGCTCCCGTAGCTCCCAGTGCGGGCAGCGGCGAAGCACCCGCAGTGCTCGAATTAGACACGTCTGCATCACCCATGGGGGAAGATTGGCTGATGGTCGCGGCCGAAGAAAACCCGACTCGGGGCGGCACGTTGACGACTGCCTGGGGCATGGCCCCTACCCATTTTGACCTACATCAAGGTGGTGGCTGTGCTGGCTGCGCCATGATGTACAATGGGTTGATCATGTGGAATGTGGCCGACGGCTATCACACCATTGTGCCGGCTTTGGCCACTGAATGGACCGTCTCTGACGATGCAACGGTCTATACCTTTACCCTGCGCGACGGGGTGACCTTCCACGATGGCACACCCTTCACTTCGGCTGATGTGGTCGCCACCTTTGAGCGGATCATCAATCCACCTTCGAATGTGTCGATCAGCGGGATTCGCGAGCAGTTGTCGATGCTCGAAAGTGTGACCGCAATCGATGACCTGACCGTTGAATTTACGCTTACTGGCCCGACTCCCTTCTTCTTGGAAATCTTGGCGGGCGACGGCATGATCATCTATTCCGCGGCCGAGTTGGAAGCGAATGATTTCGATCTGCGCGGGGTGACCGTGCCCACCGGCACCGGCCCCTTCACCTTTGTCGAATACCTCCAGGGTGAGCGCGTCGTTTTGGAAGCCAATCCCAATTATTGGAACCCCAATCTACCCTATGTGGATCGGGTCGAAATGTTACACGTGGCTGCTTGGGCCGACCGCGGTACAGCTGTCTTGACCGGACAAGCTGACTTGACCTTTAATGGTTCAGTAGATACCTGGCTAGAAGCGCAGAATCGGCCGGAGATGGTGACCGCACGCGCTGCCTGTCTCAACTCGCACATGGTGGCTATCAACAACACGGTGCCACCGTTTGACAATCCATTGGTGCGCCGGGCCATTCACTTGGCTGTGGACCGCCAAGCCATCATCGATGCCTTTACACCGGTTTGGGAGCCAGCCTATGTCTCGCGCTGGTTACCCTCGGCCAGCCCCTATGCTACTCCGTACGAAGAGCTCCTGACCTTGCCTGGCTACCGCCCGGACAAGACCGAAGATATCGAAACGGCCCGGCAACTGTTAGCCGAAGCTGGCTATCCCGATGGCTTCGAGACCACCTTCACCGCCTGGACAGAAGCGGCCTCGTCGGAAGTAGCCGTGCCTGCCTTTGCCGAGTTACTGCGCACCAGCCTCAACATCCGTGGGGATATTGCGGTGATCGAACGGCCGCGCACCAATGATGTGTTGACCGGCGGTGAATTTACACTCTTCAAGGCCGACACTTACGCCTCGCCGATTTTGGATCCCTATCCGCTCTGGAACACCTATCTGCGCACTGGTGCCTCACAGAACTGGTCGCGCTATTCGAATCCAGAGTTCGATGCCTTGCTCGACGAATTGGCGGTAGAGCTCGATCCAGCCGCCCGCCAAGAATTGGTCAACCAAGCCTTAGATATGCTGGATGAAAATCCGCCCTTCTTCCTGATTGGCTTCTGCGCCCACTCGGTGATCGCCAACCAAGCGGTCAAGGGGTTATCGATTGAGGAACGGGCTTGGTCGAAATTTGACCGATTTGAAACTGTCTGGTTGGATCGCGAGTAAAGCAAAAACAGATAGCGTGATAAAATAAGGGAGAGATTCGACGATTTGTGTTCGAGGCCTAGTTCCCAGCTAGTTCCCGGCACATGTGCCGATCGTCGAATCTCTCCATCCCTTTCGCCATAACCATCAGTCAGCTATCTGACTCCGATAGTGTGCATTTTCGAACTCTATATCCCGCATTCCCCTGCTTGGACGAACGCTTGGTATGACGCAATATCTCATCCGTAGGATTTTGCTCTCGATCATCACGATTTTTGGCGTCACCATTGTGATCTTTGTCGCCATGCGCATTCTACCTGGTGACCCACTGGCGATGATCTATGGGGAAGCAACCGGGATTTACGTGCTTTCCGAGGCTGAATTGCAGGCAGCAAGGGCAAGTTTGGGGTTGGACAAGCCCCTCTATGTCCAATATTTAGACTGGATGGCCGATGTCTTCCGCGGCGATTTGGGCCATTCGTTTTGGGTAGATACGCCGATCCGCGACACGATCCTGCGCCGTGGCCCGATCACTGCCCAGATCGCGCTTGCAGCGATTCTGATCTCATGGGTAATCGGTGTACCAGTAGGCATCATCAGCGCAATGTGGCGTGAAACCCGACTCGATTACCTGCTCCGCTTTTTTGTCACTCTGTTTATGGCCATACCGAGCTTTTGGTTGGGCATGGCCATGGTCTTGTTTACGGTTCTGTTCTTGAATTGGCGGCCCTCCATTACCATCACCCAGTTTTGGGAAGACCCCTTCGAGAATTTTCTGATGGTGGCTGGCCCCGCAATTGCAACGGGTATCGGGATTGCCGCCATTATTGCCCGCATGACCCGCACCACTGTGCTCGAAACTTTGCGCGAAGATTATGTGCGTACAGCTCGGGCCAAAGGTTTGGGGCAATATCGCGTTGTGGTGCGCCATGTGCTCAAAAATGCCTTACTCCCTGTGGTCACCATCTCAGGATTGTCGCTGGCTGGATTATTGGGTGGCTCGGTAGCCGTGGAACGTGCCTTTGGCTTCCCTGGCTTAGGGTCCGCATTGGCACAAGCCGCAGTCGAACGCGATTGGATGATGGTCCAAAATCTGACGTTGATCTTTGCGGTTACTTTTGTCGCCATCAACTTTCTGATTGATATTCTCTACGCTTGGATCGATCCGCGCATCCGGTATGATTAAGTCCCCCACTGCTAGAGAAATTTGAGTTAGGCACGAAGGAACGAAGATGAGAGTATCGACTGCGGCTGCACTCGAGCAGACTCAGATGGCAGAAAGCAATAAACAAATAGAAAATTTTTGGACACCGTTTTACCGTTTTGCGCAAAGCTCCCGATTGGGCGCGGCAGCTGGTGCGTTCATTCTGCTCCTGGTTCTGGCAGCGATCTTCGCTGATCTGATTGCACCCTATCCGCCGATGGAGGCAGATTTCCGCGCGCTGCGGCAGCCACCTTCATTCGCCCACTGGCTTGGTACCGATAATCTGGGCCGCGATGTACTCAGCCGCTTGATCTACGGTGCTCGCATCTCGCTCTCCGTAGCCTTTTTGTCAACCATTCTGGGCAAATTGGTGGGGGTTGCGTGGGGTGTGGCGACCGGCTATCTTGGGGGTTCGTTTGATCTCTTGAGCCAGCGCATCATCGATGTTCTGCTAGCTTTCCCGGGCATCATTCTTTCGATGCTGCTCTTGGCCGCCCTGGGTGGAGGCTTTACAACGGTGATCATCGCTATCACCGTTTTGAGTGTTGCCGGCACCGTACGGGTGATCCGCTCGGTGGTGTTGTCGATCAAAGAGATGGCCTATGTGGAAGCGGCGCAATCAATTGGCTCGACCCAGACGCGGGTCATGTTCCGCCACATTGCGCCCCAGTGTATCGCCCCGACATTGGTTTTGTTTAGTGCATCGTTGGGTGGAGCGATTTTTGCCGAAGCCGCGCTCAGCTTCCTCGGTCTCGGTATTCCGCAGCCCAATCCAAGCTGGGGCAACATGTTGGGGGGCATTTTGGCCAATCAATTCCGGCCCGAATGGTGGCTCGTGATCTTCCCTGGGCTGACCATCACGCTGGCGATCTTGGCCTTTAATCTCCTCGGCGATGCCTTACGCGACTTCCTCGACCCAAAATTGCGCGGCCGCTTGCAATAATTCACTTGTAGATCCCGTCTCTTAATGAGACTTCATCGCTCCTATTCCATAGAAAAGACCTCCTTGGTCGGTTGCGGTTGCTCGTTGCGTCCGCTTGAACCAAGGAGGTCTTTTGTTGTCCACTCATCCCCACAAAGTGCAGGGTGAGTTATATTGCGTTAAGAACCAGTTAGGCGAGCGTAATCAAACCTGCCAACAAGGTTTGCGCAATGGCATGATTGGCCACCAAATCAGCGGGGAGATTAAAGGTGCTCACCGTGATCGATCCGCGGCCGTATGGGATTTTCGCCACGAGCGAAACCGGCTTGTGGATCCACCCCAAAGCTAAGCCAGCCCAGGTGCGATTGCGATAACGCCACGCGGGTACACCGGTCAGCACGGCATCAGGCATGATCTCAGCATATTCCATCTCCAAGAAGGGGCCACCCGGCAAATTCGCGAATGGGCCTTCTTTGCGTAGCCAGCTAAAGGAAGTTGCCCAATCGCCCTGCCAAGCCGTTCCGGCTCGAGGCACCACTGAACCGACCGGCAAGCGGATCGACTCAGGATGTTCCTGGAAGTCTGGCCCGGCGAGCAACAAGACATGGGCCCCGCGCTGCAAAGCCTCTTGCACGGCCCCGGTGTAATGGCGGCTAATCAACAACACGCCGGGCTCGGGCTGCTCGGTCACCTCATAACCGGCATGTCGCAACACTTCGGCGAGGGCGCTATCTGCCAGCACATGCACACGGGTTGTAGGAATGATTGGGGCTGCGGCGGCCAGTTCTACTGCGTTGTGCGCCCATACTTGGTTATCCGCACCATGCCAGGTCGCCTGGAGGGTATGCAAGCCAGCTTCCGGCAATTGAACAGGAATAGTGCCACCCGGTGCGGGCAGCTCCCCTTGCTGATCCCCCAGTTGCCAACGCAGGTAGCCGGTAGTGCCTGCTCCATCCACATCGAATGCGCTGAGCTCCACGGTGACTGTTCCGCCGGGTTGTGCACTCCACTGCTGAGGCCGCAACACAACTACGCGATCTTGGTTGATGGGCGTGAAGATTTCCGCCAAACCTTGTTTGACATGGCGCTGCATGTCGAGCAGCCCATTGCATTCCCAGTGTACGTCAGTAAATTCGGTGATCACATAGCCGGCAATGGAGGGGAAGAGACGCATGGTCGAGATTTCGTATGCCAAGCTGCGGGCCATGTGATGTTGGCTGGCGCGCACAAATTGTTCGAAATCGCCAAAGACTGAGGCCAGCCCCCAATAGTGGAAGCGTTCGAGCATGTTATGCGGGTAGACAATGCCCTCGCCCCATTCGTGGCCCGTTTCGAACCACCAGGGATCGCGGCCCTGTTCTTTCAGCTGTTCGGGATCAGGCAAGCCCCAATTCCCAAATTCGCTCACAATCAGTGGCAGATCGGGCCGACGTTCGTGCGCGTAATCTGCGGCCCACACCCAATCCGCCCGACGGGCAAAATCGGCCACCCAATTGTCCCACTCCTCGGCGTGGTCCGGAATCGCGCGGTACATGTGGTAATCTTCCAAATCGCCCGCCACATGAAAGTTGGGGACGCATGCGGAGTTATCGACGATCAGCCGGTACGGATCTAATTGGCGCGCTTCGTGATAAAAATCGGCCAACCAGCGGCGATGATCACTGTCGCGGGTAAGATCCGTGCCCCAATCTTCGTTGATCAGCGTCCACGCGAAGATCGATGGGTGATTCCAATCGCGTTCGAGCATGCGAGCGAAAGTCTCTTTGGCCCGAAACGAAGCTTGCATGGTCAGCGTGGCCCAATTGGGAATTTCTGTCCAGATCAATATCCCTAGCCGGTCGGCGACTTCATAATAGCGCGGGTCTTCGATCTTGATGTGGCAGCGCAGACAGTTGAGCCCCAACGCCTTGGCCTTACGCACTTGATCTTCCAAAAATTCAACGCTTGGCGGGGTGTAGATGGTCTCAGGATAGTAGGCTTGGTCAAGGACGCCGCGCAAGTAGATGGGCTGATCATTGAGGTAGATACGGCCATCCCGCGCCTCAATGGTGCGGAACCCACAAGTGGCAGTGATCGCATCGACGGCTACACCATCGCTGTTATAGAGCGTCGCTTCCACCGTATATAGCGCAGGCGAATCGGGGCTCCAAAGCATCAAGCCTGCAGGATCAAGCTGGATGGTGCCAGTCCGATTTTTACCCAGGGCAGCCCGGTGGATTAGCGCGCCATCGGGGGCCAACACATCCACTTCCACATGGAAATGATTGGTCAGGGTAAAGCTCAATTGCGCTTCAATGTCTAATTTGCTTTCCCGTGGTTGCGGGGTCAACCGTAGACCAAGGAAATGGACCGCAGGACGCCACTCTAACTGGACACTTTGCCAGATACCGCTGATCGGGCCATACCAGCTTTGTTTGCCGTGTGAAATTTCCCCAAAGGGATAATCTGGCCAGACGTCCGTAGCGTCGGTAGGATCACAGACCCGCACAATCAATTCATTTTGGCCAACTCGCACAAGATGAGTGACATCAAGCTCAAATGGGAGATAACCACCTTCATGCTCTCCGGCTTTTTCGCCATTCACCCAAACAGTTGCATGGTAGTCAACCGCCCCAAAGTGCAGGATAGCACTCTCGTTGGAGCGTTCCTCGACGGTAAATTGCCGTCGGTACCAACCGGTTCCACTTGTATGGCGAAGATCGTCAAATTGTGCTTGCCAGGGCAATGGAACTTGGGCTTGTCGCCACTCCTTCACGCTAGCGAGATCGCTCACCGTCCAAGCATTGGTTGGATCGATTTGAAAATCCCAAATTCCATCTAGCTCACACAGATGCCGAAAAGCCATAAAATCACTCCTAACCGTAAGAAGATAATCAAAAACAACGGTGTTTCACGCCGCACAAAAGTGCACATATCATCATTACTATACGATATTGAACCACATTGAACTTGACGATCACTCCTCTGTTCACTGCCGCATCTCTAACTGGAGGGTTCACCCTGGCAGTGTAAGACCGTCAAGGAGCATGGAGGCAAGGACAGCGTCAAAGCTTTATCTCGTAATTGCGGTGCGGTAAACGGCCGCGCCACGAGCAGCTCGGGTTGCTCCCAAGAGTTAGCGGCTTTGAGATCAGGTCCGGTCAACTGCCAAGCAGCGGCCACCTGCGTCGGCGCTTCGGCTTGCCAATGCAAGGTCGTAGGCACTGTCTCAGTCTGGCTACGGTTGATCATAAAAATTGCCATCTCGCCGGTCGCTGGGTCATGACTGGCCGCGACATCGAGCAAGGAGACATCACCATATAGCGCAGTCTCGTGTCGCGGGCCGCGCACCAGCAGATCCAACGAATTGCCGCGAGCGAGGCGGCTCATCAACATGAATGGATAAAACGAGCTTTGTTTGAGCAAGCCATCCGGCCGGGTTTGCAGCCACGAGATCACATTGACAATTTGCGCCACACAAGCAATCTTAAGCACATCACACTTGCGCAAAAAGACGTTCAGCCACTGGGCCACCACCAGCGCATCTTCTAAATTATAAATTTCTTCGATCAGATGAGGGGCTTCGGTCCAGCCACCCTGGCCAGCGGTATCTTTATACCAAACTTGCCATTCATCCCACGAGAGATAGACATCATGTTGGCTGCGGTTCTTGGCTTTGACATAGCGCAGTGTACCAGCCAAGGTATCGACAAAAGCTTCAAATTGGGCGGCACTCGCCAAATAGCTGGCCGAATCGTTGTCCCGATTGCCAGCATAATAATGCATCGAAAGATAGTCAACCTTGTCCCAGCAAGCTTCCAACGCAATGCGATCCCATTCCGGGTAAGTGGCCATGCGATCATTCGAAGAGCCACACAAAATCAATTTAAGGTTAGGATCATGCCATTTCATCATCTTGGCGGCTTCACGCGCTTTTTTACCATATTCGTGCATGTCGAGATGGCCGATCTGCCATGGGCCGTCCATCTCATTACCGATGCACCAATATTCAACGCCATGGGGGTCGCGATAGCCGTGTTCTGCGCGCAGATCCGCAAAGTAAGTGCCAACGGGGGCGTTACAATATTCCACCAAATTGGCCGCATCCTGAATGGTGCCGGTGCCCATGTTCACCCCAAGCATCGGCTTGGTGTCGATGGCCCGGCAAAATTCGATAAACTCATTGGTACCGAATTGATTGGTTTCGATCGATTGCCAGGCCAGATCGCGGCGACGCGGGCGCTGTTTTTTGGGGCCAACCCCATCCAGCCAGTTGTAACCGCTGAGGAAATTCCCACCTGGATAACGCAAAATGGTGTATTGCTGTTCACGCAACGCGGCCATCACATCGGTGCGAAAGCCACGTTCGTCGGCTAGTGGAGAATCGGGATCATAGATCCCGCCGTAGATACAGCGCCCGAGATGTTCAGCAAAACCACCAAACAACAAAGGCGAAATCTCGCCAATGGTGCGATAGGTATCTAGGAAAACCTCGGCAGTATTCTCCCCCATAATATACACTCCCAACAGCAGGTTTTGTAGCAGCCACCTAGAGAAGGGCGCTTCAATTGTAGATGGTTCTTGGCACTACATGTAGCATCATACTGCGTATGATACTGCGAATCGTATAAAACAACGATTTTGCCCATGCTCAGCACTCAATTCAACCGAGTGAAACATCATGCACTTTCATGACGACGCAAAGTGAGCGGCATAGGCATTGATGATAAACAAAGACGATCAGGCGGCCAACAACGCCCAAAGTAAATCATCGGCCCGCTGGGCCAACAGATAACACCGCTCACCGTCGGTACCGACATCGGTCACCACATATTGACCTGGGTTGATGCCAATCAACCGGCCAAAGAGTTCATCGGTAACAGCCCGCCATTGCAAAGCTGCGTTGAGATCATGGCGTTGCAAGTTCGTCCAATCAGCGGGGATCTCGATGGCGATCTGCGCAGTGGCGGGTGCGGCATGCAGGACCGTCCATCCATCGTTGATGTGGAGCAGATCGGGTTGTTGGGTCACGTCGATGAGTCCAGAGCGCTGAGTAGCAGCATTGACGCGTTCGCTACGCACCAACCAAGTCAAGCCAAAGCGCGAGGCCGTTACTCGATTCAACTCATTGCGGAATGAGTAATAGTTGGGCATAAATTCAAAGGCGATAGCACGCAGTCGACCAAAATTGAGCACAGCATTCGGCCATTGCAGGGGATCCACCGTCCAGTGGATCACGCCGATCCCCTGTTCGCGCGCTTGTTGCGCTTGTCGCCACTTGAGCCAATAACCGATCCGGGCACCGCGGTGCTCGGGCAGCACCCCCATCGTCTGCGACTCCAGCCGCAAATCCCCTTGAAAACGCTCCGCCCAATCTGCAGGCAGACGATAACCGCCAAATTTGATCAACCCAAACAGAAAGCCGACTGGCTGGTCAGCTAAGCGGGCCACAAGCGAAGTGCCCAACCCAAACTCAACACTATGAATGTCGGCCGGGTAGAGTGAAGCCGGTGAACTGCCCCACACGGTGGCCTGCAACGTACGCACCGCCTCGGCTTCGACTTGGCTAGGTCGCCCCAGATCAATGCCGTTGACCAGATCATGTGTTGGCGAGTAGGTGAGATTTCCCTGCAGGTCATACGGAATGACAGTAGCAGCGGCGAGCTGGGCAGACACCTGCGCCGCCAGGGCGTTCAAATCGATCTCTAGCTGGGGCAGCAACGCATGGTAGCGCAGGGTATAGGTATTGTGCTGCCGGGGAAACAAAAAGCCCACCCCCAGTTGCTTCTCCCCCTGCTGAACCAACACCCCCTTGCCGCCAATGTGAGGCAACACCGATTGCAAAAAATGCGGCGGAAAGAGGGTCGGGTTGGTTGCGCCCCCCAGACGCTCATACCAATGATCAATTTGCCGAGACCAAGCGGATGGAGTGGAGTCAAACAGGGTGATTGTAAACATCGGTGGTATGGGGTGTTATGAGTTACGCGCTTGACGCGCTGCATAGAGCACAATGCTACCGGCCACGGCAGCATTGAGGCTTTCGATTTGGCCATACATGGGTAGACGCACCAAGAAATCACAGCGTTCACGGGCCAAACGGCTCAACCCTTCGCCCTCGTTGCCCACGACTACCGCCAATGCTCCGCTGAGATTGCTTGTTTCGAGGGCCGGCACATCGGGCGAACCATCCAACCCAACGACCCAAACATTTAGCTCCTTTAATTCCTCGATGGTTCGGTTCAAATTGTTGACCCGAGCGATCAGGAGCTGTTCCACCGCACCCGAACTGGCGCTACTCACCGCGGGCGTAATCTGCGCGGCGCGGCGTTCGGGGATCACAACGCCGTGAATGCCCATTGCCTCAGCAGTACGCATCAATGTACCCAAGTTTTGCGGATCATGCAGATGATCGAGCAGCAGTAGGAACGGAGGCTCGCTTAGCTCGCGGGCGCGTTGTAGACAGTCATCCGGATCAACGTACGGGTAGTCGCCCACTTCGAGCGCCACCCCTTGCGTGTTGACTCGCTCGCGAGCCAATTTATCGAAAAGACCACCTTGGATCGAACGGATAGGCAGGTTCAATTCGGTGGCTAACTCGCGGATTTCATACAGGGTATCGCCGGGTTGGGCAGCGCGCTCACCTTCCAGCCACAGCCGATAAATTCTTCGCCGGTTGGCGCGCAGCGCCTCTAAAACTGTGCGGCGGCCATACAAAAGTTCGCTCATAATTTGTGTAGATATCCGATGCGCAAACAAATAGAATGAATTGACAAAGCCATAGCGATGTGATGCGCGCTCAGGCAAGCAGGCAGGACACTCACAAAAGCCTGCCTGCGGCGGTTGATGACCAGTCGCTACTCACGGAAGCGCCATTGTGGACCAGTCGGCGTATCGTCGATCACGACACCGAGTGCATTGAGCCGGTCGCGGATCGAGTCGGCTGTCTCCCATAATTTGAGCGCCCGCAACTCACTGCGCACCTCGACCAAGAGATCGATAAACGGCCGGGCAGCAATATCTTGGCTCGCTTCGCCATTGTGGGGTTGAGCAAATGTCAGCCCCAAGACGCCCCCTAATTCGCGCAACGTCGCTTGAGCCGCCTGATAGAAGGGCCCAGAGACGCCCGCGGAGCGCCCGCTATTGATCGCACGAGCCAATTCAAACAAGACCGCGATAGCACTGGCCGTGTTGAAATCATCATCCATCGCTTCGATGAAGGCCATGCGCGCTTTTTCCGTGGCAACCCGCAACGCATCCGCCTCGGCCCCCACCGTTTTGTTGCCCTTGGCTGGGCGCAGGGCGCCATTCAACCGACTCAACGACCGCTCAGCGCCGGCGATCGTCTCCGGGGTGAAGACCACAGGCTTGCGGTAATGGCCGGAGAAGATCACCAAGCGCAAGGCATCGCTACTATGATCTTTCAGAAACTCGTCAATGGTGATGAGATTGCCGAGCGATTTGCTCATCTTTTCGCCAGCCAGCTGCAACATGCCATTGTGCATCCAATAGCGGGCGAAATTGTGACCCGTAGCACTCTCAGTCTGGGCTATCTCATTTTCATGATGGGGGAAGATCAAATCATTGCCGCCGCCATGGATGTCGATCTCTTCCCCTAAGTGGTGCAGACACATGGCCGAGCATTCGATATGCCAGCCGGGGCGCCCGGGTCCCCACGGACTAGGCCAAGAGGGTTCACCTGGTTTGGCTGCTTTCCACAGCGCAAAATCGGCAGGGTGCTCTTTGCGAGCATCTTCGGCAACACGCGTACCACTCAAGGCCTCGCTCAATTTGCGCTGGCTCAGTTTGCCGTAATCGTCATCTTTGCTTACCCGAAAGTAGACATCACCATCGAGTTCATAGGCATAACCTTTGCGCCACAATTCTTCGATCAGCGAGCGGATCTCGTCCATCGTCTCACTGACTTTGGGATAGACATCCGCGGGCATCACCCCAAGATCGCGCAGATGGCGCAAGTATTCGTTGGCATAGTGCTCGGCGAGCCGAATGGGGTCTTCGCCACGTTCGTTGGCCCGGCGAATAATTTTGTCATCAACATCGGTGAAATTGGTGGCAAAGCGTACTTCATAGCCTCGATAGATCAAATAGCGGCGCACAACATCAAAGACAATGGCCGCCATGGCGTGACCAATGTGCGCATCGGCGTAGACCGTCGGTCCACAAACATACATGCGCACCTTACCCGGCTCAATGGGCGTAAAAGGTTCCTTACGCCGCGTCAATGTATTATAAATCTGCAACGTCATGACAGATGGTCCTAAACCTCGTTGAAGCGTAAATTGATGTTAAATAAGCCACAGAAGCGGCTTGCTGGATGGCGGACTTGTGCAAGACCTGCCAAGGCACATTCATCTTACATCCGACACGGCGAAGATCAAGCGACCGGCATTGGTCTGCAACACCTTGGTCACTTGCACAAGCACCTCTTGGTTGATCAGTTGGCGGCCATTTTCCACCACCACCATCGTCCCATCTTCCAGATAGCCAACCCCTTGCCCAATTTCCTTCCCCTCTTGGATGATCTTGAGGGGGATCTCTTCGCCAGGTAGAAAGACGGCTTTGACCGCATTGGCGAGTTCGTTGATATTGAGGATCTTCACCCCCTGCAAGCGAGCCACACGATTCAGATTGTAATCGTTGGTGACGATGGTTGCGCCGCGGCTGCGTGCAAGGCTGATCAGCTTGTCATCTACTTGCGGTGCATCGATCGGATCGTCGTCGATAAATTCGATCTCGATCTCCGGAGTGCTCTGCAATCGGTCCAACATCTCTAGGCCGCGCCGGCCACGATTGCGCCGCAGGGCATCGGGTGAATCAGCAATATATTGTAACTCATGGAGCACAAAACGGGGAACAGCTAACTTACCCGGAACAAAACCAGTTTTGGCAATGTCGGCGATCCGCCCATCAATGATCACACTGGTATCCAACAACGCCTCTGGCTGTTCACGCATAGCGCGGGAGGAAGCTGTCGAGCTCGCCAGGCGAGGAAAGCCAAAGAGTGCGAAGAAGTCCTCCTGGCGCAAGACCAGAATAGCCGCACCGAGATAACCAAAAACGATCACTGAGATAAAGGGCATAATCGTCCCGAAGGGCGAAGGCAGCTGCGCCAGTGGGTACGTCACCAAAGCAGCAACCAACAAACCAGCCACCAGCCCGATCGAACCGGCAACCAATTCACCCATGGGCAACTGGCGCAAACTATTACGCGCTGCGCGGGCTGGGGCCGTCACCAACCAGGGCGAAAGCAAAAAGCCCAAGGCTGCGCCAACAACCATACAAGGAATAATATAGCTCAACGACTCGGCAGTTAGCTCACGTGTATTCGCCAAAGCCACACCAAGCTCCCACCCAATGAAGCCATAGACCAATGTTCCTAAAATTCGAAACAATGGACCAAACCGCATATGAATTCTTCTCCTGAATAAACCGGGATAAATGCAACGTCAACAAATAAAATGAAAAGCACTCAATAAGATGACATAAATTTACGAATTTCTCAGTAAAACAGTGTACGATTGTGGACTATTTCTAGAAACCCACTCAAATGAGCAGACTGCTAGTGCCGACCAGCGACCGTTTGATATAACTGCAAGACTCGCCGGGTATTGGTCTCGGCAGAAAGTGTTTGGCTATAGCGCCGCGCGGCCGTGCCTAACTGTGCTCGGAAGGCATCATCATTCACCAAACGTAAAAACCGGAGCCCGAAGCTGAGATCGTTATCATCCGCCACCAGCCCGGTGATCTCGTTTTGTATCACGTCGCTCACTCCAGGCGAACGGATACCCAATCCCGGCAAGCCTGCAGCAGCCGCCTCGATCAAGGTCAACGGGTGGACTTCGCTCACGCTCGTAGTCACAAAGAAATCACAGAGCGCCAGATAGTCCGGTAGCTGCTCATAAGGCACCTTTCCAGCAAAGGTGATGCGATGAGACAAACGAGCCAGCTCGACTTGAGTGCGCAATTCGTCTAGTTCCGGTCCGCTCCCAATCAATAGGAGATGACTGCGTTTCTCTTCAGCAGCAATGAGCTGATAGATACGCAACAGCCGATCCACGCTCTTTTCGCCACTCATGCGACCGACAAAGGTAGCAATGACGCTATTTTCGGGCAGCCCAAGTGCAGCGCGCGTCAACAAACGAGGTGGATTGACAAATTGTTCAACCTCGACGCCATTGGGGATGATCTCAATCCGCCCCTCGACGCCCCAAGTTTTCATGATCTCGGCTACGCCCTGGCTCGGAGCAATCAATGCGGCACAGCGATGGCTAAAATGATGAAAGAAGGTCTGCAAGGCACTGGCCGACAAAGCCGCCGGCAGCAGGGGAAGATATTGCTTCACATAAAGATCATAACGCGTGTGATTGGTAAAAATCAGGGGGATATCGTAGCGGGTGGAGGCAAAAAGACCGAAGCTACCGCTGATAAAGGGGTGGTGCACGTGGATGACATCCATGGTTTGCAGCAGCTCGCGGCTGCGCTGATCCAGTGTAATGCTGAGGTGATATCCTGTATCGGCAATGGGAATGCCAGGGATGCTCACGATCCGCGGCTCGTTTGACTGCCGCTCAAGCCCGGGCACAAAGAGCCAAACCTCCTCTCCCCAGGCTTCCAGATATTGTTTCAGCAGCGCTACATGATGCACCACGCCATTGACAACCGGCTTGTAAACATCGGAAAGTAGAGCAATACGCATGAAGAACCCTTTCAATGTGGGTTTTCTGGTAGATAGTCAGCTCAAAATTGGTTGTAGCCCTCAAGACTCCGTCAATCCAACCAGTAGGGCATAAAGATTTTGAGATAGTTCGGAGCAGGGTTAAACTGGCAAGTTGTTATGGGTTGGGAACAATCACTTGTTACTGGCCGCATATCACGGACAACGTTACGTCTTACTCGTTCATTTCACGCGTTACTTTGTATAGGCAGCTCTGCCCGATGACTGTCAACCCACACCCACCGCCAGCGCGGCCTATGTTTGATGCTATCAGTACGACGCTCAAGGCGAAGGTGATTCAGCATAGTGACTTTCTGCTATTAACAACGCTATTCACTTTTTTTCGGTTTTGTAGTGTTCTTTTTTTGCGGCCTGGCGGGTATACCCGCGACTATTCGGACCTGATCTACTACCAAAGCCGCGCCAGTTGGCAAGCGTTTGACCTACTTCCCTACCGCGACTATTGGTCGGAATATCCGCCACTCTTTGCGTGGTTCACACTCTGGCTCGACCAACTTTCCCAGTACATACCCCTCTGGGAGGATGAGCGCCTCTGGTTTGCTGCGCTCTTTGGCCTCAGCACCGTGTTGGCCGAAACGATCACCTTTGGTTGTCTCTATGCGCTCGCTCGGCGGCTCTATGGGGCTGCCGCACTGCGCGTTGCCTGGATCTACGCCGGGCTATTTGTGCCCGTCTATTTCCTCAGCGGCTGGTATGATGCGCTACCCGTTGCCACGATCTGGCTGGGCCTCTGGGCACTGATCCGCTGGCCGATGCTACGCGGGGCCGTACTTGCGGGCCTCTCGCTCGGCATTGGTGGTGCCTTAAAACTGGTGCCCCTTGCCGTCTTGGCCAGCTTGCCCCTGACCCTTTCCCGCTGGCGCGATCGCTTGCTTGCTGCGTTGCTCGGCGTGGGCCTGGTCGGCGCAACCTATGGCTGGGCCTATCTCCAGGGCCCCACCATGACGCTGACTTCCATCCGTTCCCTGATTGATCGTACTGGTTGGAGCACACTCTACGCTTGGATTAACAATTATACACGGCTTGGCAAAGTATTGGGGGATGTCTTTGATCCCAACGCCCCCATTGCCCAATACGAGTCGATCTATGCAGAACGATTGGTGCTACTCGGTTGGTTGTTGATCGGTGCAGCCTTGTTGGTGGTCGTATGGCGGCGTGCTCCAGCGCCGCAGTCGCCACGACTCGTAGTGGCCTTTGTCGCCGTCACTTATGCCATTCTCCTGCTCTCCTACACGGCGTGGAATCCGCAATATGCGCTCTATTTGCTGCCCTTCCTGGCGCTGCTGTGGCCCAATGGCCGCGGGGTACTCTATGCGCTGGCGTTGATGTTCTTGACGTTACTCGAGCATCCCATCTACCACAACCTGATCGGCCCCGATTATGCGCCGGTCCACCGCCAGTTGATCGACATCGATTACCGCCAGCTCTTTTTGGCGATCATCATTGCCCGCACGGTGCTTCTGATCGCCATCACGGTGGATCTGGTGGGTGAGTTGATCCCCCGCGTAACGCGGCTGCGTTGGCTGCCCCTGGCCACGGGGATCTTGGCCACGCTGGTGATCGTAGCGCTCTTGCCGAAGTTTGGGCAGGCTTATGTGGCTGGGCGATTGGCCACCAGCAACACCCGGCCGCTGATCCGCTATCTGAACGCGCTGCCCTCTGACTTGACCATCGTCTCGCAAAATCTGGTCTTGGGGCGCACCATCCGCCCGCTGTTGGAGCATGCAGAGCACTTTCACCTCTTTGGGGGCCGCCCTGACCGCTTGGATCCGCTGCCGGCGCTCGCCGAGGCAGGGCCTTTCCTCTATGTGCATGCCAATGGTGATGATGGCGAGCTGGCCGCGCAAATTGACGCCACTTATGGCTGTACCACCCAGATGCCGCTGGAACGGTGGGCACTCTGGTTTTGCAATGGCGCAACCGCCCCGCTGATCGCCCGCTTTGAGCATAACATCCAACTGTTGGCCGTCACGCATCCACAGCAAGCACGTACGCCGTTGCAGCTCACGCTCTTTTGGCAGGGCCAAGCGCCCGTTGAACAGGATTACACGGTCTTCGTCCATGTCGTTGATGCCACGGGGACAATCATCGGCCAGTGGGATCAACAACCAGCCGCGGGGGGAGCGCCGACGAGCAGTTGGGTTCCCGGCAACGTGATCACCGACGAATATCAGATCCCACTGCGCTTGGACAATGCCCCACTGCCCTACCGGATTCTGGTTGGCTTGTACGACGGGCCGACGGGGACACGCCTCAACATCCTAGAGACCAGCCATCCCATGAGCGACCAACGGCTGGAAGTCACCACGCTGGAGGCGCCATGAAGTTGCGGTGGTGGGAATGGGGATGCTTGGTCGCAGCTTTGCTGATCTATGCGGCCCAAGTGTTGAACGCTTCGCCGCAGAAATCAGCTGCTTTCGACGAGCAATATCATCTGACTGCAGGCTACAGCTACCTGCGCACCGGGGATCCGCGGCTGGCCACCACCCATCCGCCGCTGATGGGGTTGCTGGCCGCCT
>CAZMRA010000061.1:0-20208 GCA_964568485.1 uncultured Caldilineaceae bacterium
GCCCAGGCAATAGTGGCCACGTTTGGTTTCCCATTCGGTCGACGCGCTGACCACTTGCAGCTGATCGCCGATCAGCGCCCGCACATCTTTCTCGAACTGTTCGAGCGGCGTGTGTCGCCCCATGGAGCGGGCGGGCAAGATCGTCAAGATCGCACCTAAGCGACTCACATGTCCACTATATTGCTCGGCACGAATGACCACAGCAAACGGATGCTCACCAGCCGTGCTGGTAGCATGACGCGGTGGGGCAATGTTCACGGTGACCATTGCGCGCTCGTCCGGATGCAACCAGAGGGCAGCTTCTGGGCCGCTAACATCATCGCCTCGGGTGATCGTGATCCATTTTTCATCAACCCAGCCCTCTACCTGCACCACAAACCGAGCATGCAACTCTCCTTGGTTGAGGAGGGCCACTCGTACCGCAGCCGACTCACCGGCGGCAACGGTCAATTGACGCTGGTCCAGCCCAGCGACAATGAGACCATCCAAGCGATCGGCAATTGGGGCTAGGGTCGGGACGGCATCCGCTTCTGCCGGGACAGGAGCCAACACCGTTGCTTCACCTTCAATCTCAACATCTGTTTCGGAAGAAGATAGACGAGCATCAGCGATCACCGGGCGCGCAAAAACTGGCGGGTCAGGCCAGGGCTGCAACGGGGTTTGAGTTGGCGAATTGCGTACCGGACGGAAACGCGAACCTTGCGGGTGGGTCTGCATATTGTAAGTATCAAGTTTCCGCTGCGGTCTGTCAAGTAGGCAGAAATCACGAATGTAGGCTTCCGTGGAAGAGGCTCATACGCCATCCATCTGACACAATTCAATAGACGGTAGACGAGAGTCCCATTATTTAGTATAATTGAGCTGGTCACGATCAATTGGCCTCGCCAACTGGGTGAACCATCCCCCCACTAAATCTGGCGAGCATCAACAGAGATCCCAACTATTTCGAATATCTTGATATCATCTTTGGTCAGATGCTGCCAGTACTCATGTCCGGCAGTAGCTTTCTACAAGGTAAAACTGGCTATATACTCAAGCAGTGACAACACAGTGCAAGAAAGATGGAGCGCAGTCGATGTTCCAGCTTAAGATCCATAGCATCCTTCAATGGATAGATAGACGCTGGCGTCAACTGAGCTTACGGTGGCTTGTCATCGTGCTCAGTCTCATCCTATGTGGGATGATGTTTACCATTGGGTTTGGGATCCGCACCTATTTAGCTCGACATGAAATAGGCTGGTGGGAATCCCGCCAGAGAGAGCTGGTTCAAGTGGCGTCTGAAGCAGTGGGCATCGCACTCACGGATACCAAAACCTTGCTCCAGGTCATTGGCTCCTTACCATTCGATGAACTAGAGGCAAACCCGGAACGCATCCACCCATTTCTGGATCAACTCCCCATGCTGCTTGAGATCGCATACATCACGCAGGATGGTCGCAGCTTGCAGGTGACTCGTCATCCACCTGGTTTGTTGACCATCGACACGGCGGATCAGCAGGCCGAATGGCTAAGCCGGGTAAAAACGCACAATTTTTTCCTGAGTGATACCCCACAAATTTACGAAAATGAATACTATCTCGAATTGGCCGTACCTGCGGTCAATGGCGTGATTGTGGCGCGGGTGAGCACGGTGAGTCTGTTGAATCGGCTGGCCCAATTGGAGCTAGCCACCCCTAGCAGTCTTTATTTGACCACCAGTGAAGGGCTGAAAATCACCCCGATCATGCTCGATCCACAGCAATCTCCCATGCTGGCAAGCCCTCCTGAATTTCATACTCTCCTGGCTGAGCCCGATGTCGTTTGGTCGAACCGCTACATAAATTCACAACAAGTGGATGTTCTGGGCGCGGCGACCCAGATCAGTGACAGCAGATGGTTGGTGTTTGCTGAAATTCCAGTCAGCGAGGCGCTCCGGCTGAGCAACATGGCCTGGGGAATGATTGACATTGGTATTATCGTCGTTACCTTAAGTTTCGGTCTATTGTGCACCTATTTTCTCCACCGGCAGATTATCGTCCCACTTGCCGATTTACAAGCCGGCGCCGAGCGGATCGGTCAGGGCACGCTGCAATTCCGCATCCCGATCACGCGATTCAATGAGGTAGGTGCGGTCGCCACTGCCTTTAACCAGATGAGCGCCCAACTGAACGAGCGCGAACAGATGCTGCGCCGAACCCAAGATGAGCTGGAGGCGCGCGTCCAAGAGCGCACTGCAGCATTGGCCCTAGCCAACCAAGAGTTGCAAGTCTCTGAACAACGCTATCGCACACTATTCGAAACCGCGCCAGTTGCCATCTACACAACCGACTTGAATGGGCGCTGCACAAGTGCCAACGCGGCAGCCCAATATCGGCTGCAGATGCCCCCACCAGCCAGTATAACGAATGGCCAGACCGCGGTACTCGATTATAAGAACGGGGACAACAACCCGCTGGGGTTGCCCAACCATGCCATCGAGCAACAGTTGGAGACACCACAAGGGCAGCGTACGATCTTAACTTTTCAGGCCCCACTCTACAATGCCGAAAATCAACTCGATGGCATTCTAGGGATTGATCTTGATATCACTGAACACCGCCAAGCAGAATTAGCCCTCGAAGGGGCTGAATTAAAATATCGCAACCTGGTCGAACAGATTCCCGCCATCACCTACACCAGCGCGCCGGATCACTATACGCATGCCATGTATGTGAGCCCGCAAATTGTGCTTTTGGGGTTCTCAGTTGAAGAGTGGCTGGCAGATCCAGAGCTATTCATTCGCCAGCTCCACCCCGAAGATCGCACCAACGTTTTGGAAGCAATCGAGGCGCTCCAAAATCATGGCAAACCGATGCAGATTGAATATCGCATCTATTCGCGAGATCAACAGCTCCTTTGGTTGAGCGATCAGGCCAAGCTCATCTATGATCAAGCGGGCCAGCCGCTCTATATTCAAGGCATTCGGCTCGATATTACGCAGCGCAAAGCAGCCGAAGAGGCGCTTCATGACAGCGTCAGCCGCATTCGTTTGATCGCCGACAATTTGCCAGCGTTGATCGCCTATGTTGATCACGAACAGATCTATCGATTTGCCAATCGCCAGTTCGAATCCTGGTATACGAACCCAGAGATCGTTGGAAAACATCTCAAAGAGGTCGCCGGCGAACTCCAATATGGGGCAATTGCTGATTACGTCACTACAGCGCTGAGCGGAACGCCAATCACCTTTGAGTATGCACGTACCTATCCTGATGGTCATCAGCGTTTTGTGGAAATTGCCTACGTCCCTCACATTGCGCCCAATAATGAAGTTTTGGGCTTCTTCACCCTTGTGCAGGATTTAACAGAACGCAAAGTCGCCGAAGAGCAGATCCGCGCCTCGTTGGCCGAAAAAGTGCTCTTGCTCAAAGAGATCCATCACCGCGTCAAGAACAACTTGCAGATCATCTCCAGCTTGCTCTATCTCCAATCCCAGCAAACGGATGATCCACAAATGCAAGCACACCTGCAAGACAGCCAAAACCGGGTCCGGTCGATGGCGCTGATTCACGAAAAGCTCTATCAAGCTCAAGACCAAGCTCGCGTCGATGTGGCCGAATATGTGCAAAACCTGACAAGCCACCTATTCCACACCTACCACTCGCAAGCCAATAATGTGAAGCTGCAAGTGGTTGCGGAGCAGATTTATCTCGGCATTGATACCGCTATGCCCTGTGGCTTGATCATCAACGAATTGATGTCAAACTCGCTCAAACATGCCTTTCCCAATGGCCACTCGGGCGAGATCTATGTTTCGCTGACTTACGATCCCGCAGGCTATTGCAACCTCGTCGTGGGTGATACTGGCGTCGGCCTCCCAGACACATTCAATCCACTTGAGACGACTTCCTTAGGCTTGCAACTAGTCTATGCACTCGTCGCCCAGTTAGATGGCGAGATGGAATTAATTCGGGAAAACAAGACCGAATATCGCATTCGCTTTGCCGATGAGCAAAGCTAAACTAGCTCGGGAAACGAGCTGGTATGATGAGTCGGTAGCTCATTTCTCTGCCATTACTACCTCCGATTTACACCTGAGGAGTGTAAGATGACTATTTCTCAGCCGCCCCAGGCTACTCCTGGCGCAACAACATCGTCTAAGTCACCCGTAATCTTGATCGTTGAAGATGAGGGAATCGTTGGGTTAGACATTCAACGGCGCTTGGTCAATCTGGGTTACCATGCACCCTATATCGCCGCATCTGGGAGCCAAGCCATTCAGCGAGCCCTCAGCCTGCGCCCCGATCTGGTGTTAATGGATATTCGCCTCAAGGGTGGCCTAGATGGCATCAGCACGGCCCAACAAATTCAGGCGCTCCTGGACATTCCGGTGATCTTCATCTCGGCCTATGCCGATGAAGATACACTGCGCCGGGCCAAAGTGACCGAGCCCTATGCCTATATCCTCAAACCATTTGAAGAACGCGAAATCCATATAGCCATTGAGATGGCCTTGTACAAACACCAGATGAATCGCAAACTCAAAGAGAGCGAACGCTGGTTAACCACCACTATCAATAATATCGATAATGGCATCATCACAACGGATAATGAAGGCAATGTCAACCTGATCAATCCGGTGGCAACTGCGCTGACTGGCTGGCTCGATAGCGAAGCCCTGGGCCGTCCCTTGACCGAGGTCTGGCAACTTCATGCGGAACACAGCCACCAGAGCGATCCGTTGCTGCTGCATCAGATCCTGGCTGGGGCCAAAGCTGCGATGGTGGATCCGGTGGGCTTGTTGCTTAGCCGTACCGGGGAAGAGATCCCGATCCAATACCAAGCCAAGGCCATCCGCAGCCAATCCGAAGAGGTTTTGGGCTTGGTGATTAGCTTCCGTGATCTGCGGGAAATCCGTAAATATGAGGCCGAACAGCAGCGCATTCACCAACTCGAGACCAAGCAATGGCTGTTGACGGGCGTTGCCCATGAGTGGAGCAACCTGTCGGCCGACCTATTGGTTGAACTCAGCCAACTGCAAAGCGATCTGCCGGCCGATTCGCCTCTTCGCCAGCGCCTTGCCAAGCTGGAAAATGGGTTACTGCGTAACGTCACCTTGAGTGGGCAAGTCGCGCAATTGCTGGGCCAAGAGTCGACGTCGACCCCCGCTATGCATGATCTATTCAGTCACCTTCAAGGCTTAGTCAAGTTGCTCTTCAGCGATTCGGACATCCAGGTAGAGATTCAGGCGACACCACCCCTCTGGCCGACCACCGGGGATCTTGCTCGGATCAGTCATGCCCTATATCAACTCCTGGTAAATGCCAAGGAAGCAATGTCGGGTCGGGGGCGATTGCAAATAAGTGCCGAAAACTATACACTCACCGATCCTAGTACCAATTCCTTAACGGCTGGTCCGTATCTCAAATTGTTGCTGCAAGATTCCGGCACAGGCGTCGCACCAGCGGATCTGCCACAAATTTTTACCAACGGCTTTACAACCAAATCACAGCATAGTGGCCAGGGCTTGGCAATTGTGCAGCAGATCATGCACGAGTTGACCGGCGAGATCCAGATCCACCCTACTGGTGACACAGGGACTTGTGTTACCCTCTATCTGCCCGCCGCGCCCCAGGATGATCATGCTGCCGGCGGGACACCCATTAAACATGCAGACCGGCAAGGGCGCGTTTTGGTGATGGATGACGAAGCCCTCATTCGCGAGGCCACCAGTGCGCTGCTGGAATATCTGGGCTACGATTATGTGATGGCGAAAGATGGGGAAGAGGCGATCGAACAATATCAAGCTGCACTACAAAACAACCACCCCTTCGACGTGGTGATTCTCGATCTTACGGTCCATAATGGCATGGGTGGCCAACAAGCCCTCGAGCGCCTACGCCAACTCGACCCCGCAGTGAAAGCGATTGTTTCCAGTGGCTACTTTTACGATCCAATCGTCGCCAACTACCAAAATTACGGCTTTAGTGGCGTGGTATCCAAGCCTTACGCCATTGATAGTATGAGTGAAACACTTCATCGCCTGATCCAGCTTGACGATGACCCCAAAACAACATAAACTTCACTAGGCAGCGCGCTTGATAATGAGCCGCCAAACCTACTGATTAGAGGATACGCCTATATGACGTACCATGCCGGTTTGCGCTGCATCGATCTCAATTTGGCAACTCCATCTTCATAAATGGGGATTGCCGCTAATTCATTCCGGAAAGGATTCGGGGTTAGAACATGCGACTCATCCCTCGCAAACTCTTTCTGACGCGTGGCGTCGGCACTCATAAAGAGAAACTCACCAGTTTCGAAATGGCGCTCCGGGAAGCGGGCATTGCGCACTTCAATCTGGTGCGAGTCTCCTCGATCTTCCCCCCCAATTGTAAAATTATCGAGCGCGAGGACGGGCTTCAGTTACTCCAACCGGGCGAAATCGTCTTTGCTGTAATCGCAGAGATGGCGACGAACGAACCAGGTCGGCGCATCGCCTCATCGATCGGGGTTGCCCGCCCCACAGATTCTGACAAATACGGCTATCTCTCCGAACATCACAGCTATGGGCAAACCGAACAAGAAGCTGGCGATTACGCGGAAGACTTGGCCGCTACGATGTTGGCAACCACGCTGGGCATCCCCTTCGACGCCGACAAAGATTACAACGCCCGGCGCGAACAATATCTGATGGGTGGCGAGATTGTTGATACCACGAGCATCACCGTGGCTGTCACTGCCTCGCCGGGTGGTGTCTGGACAACCACCATTGCCGCCGCAATTTTAATCTAGTTGACATAGACGATGGACAGGAGACGATGGCAAATATCTCCGTCCATCGTCTGTCGCCCATCGTCTACGCTATGATACCTGACAACTTTCTTGGTCTCCCCGCTCCACAAAGTGATTTTGAACACGCCGCGGTCCTCGTCTTGCCGATTCCATTCGAGGCGACGGTCAGCTATGGCACAGGTACCGCAGACGGCCCTGCCGCCATCATCACGGCGTCGCAACAAGTCGAACTATATGATCGCGAATTCGACCGCGAACCCGCACTCGACTACGGCGTCCACACCTTGCCTGCGCTCGACCTAGCAACCGAACCAGAACTGGCCATCGAACAGATCACCGCCGCGGTAAGCGAGGCAGTGCGTACTGGGAAATTGGTCGTTGGCTTGGGGGGTGAACACACCATCAGCGTCGGTTTTGGCCGGGGCTTGCTCGCGGCCATCGATGGACCGATCACCGTAGTGCAGATCGACGCGCACAGCGATCTACGCGACGAATATGAAGATTCGCCCTACAGCCACGCTTGTATTGCCCGCCGCTTGCTCGACGACGAACGGATCGAACAAGTGCTGCAACTGGGCATCCGCTCGGTATGTCGCGAAGAGGTGGATTTTGCCCGCGCCAATCCGGATCGCGTCCGCATTTGGTTCGCCGAAGAAGTGCATGATGGCAATTGGCGCGACGAATTGATTGCCCGGGTGCGCGGCAAGCAAGTCTATCTCACCATCGATGTCGATGGGCTGGATCCGGCGATTGTGCCCGCCACGGGCACGCCCGAACCCGACGGATTGACTTGGACCGAAACCCTGTCAATCTTACGTACGGTGAGTGAAACCACGCGTATCATCGGGTTGGATTGTGTTGAGCTGGCCCCCGCGCCTAATCAACACGCTGCCGACTTTGCAGTTGCCAAGCTGCTGTATAAGACGATCACCTACGCTCTCAATAGTCTGCAATCGTGAAGTCGGGGTCGTTTGTCCGCTGCCTTCACAACCTAAGACTTTATCCCAGGATGCTATTATGCAATACTCAAATGAAGTCAAAGCCTTTATTCGGCATCATTACCGCCATTTCAACTCGGCCGCATTGATAGATGCAGCCGAAAGCTACACCCAATTTATTGGCAATGGCGGCAAAATGTTCCTGGCGATGGCCGGGGCCATGAGCAGTGCTGAACTGGGCCTCTCGCTGGCGGAAATGATCCGCCAAGACAAAATTCATGCCATCTGTTGCACCGGCGCCAATCTAGAAGAAGACGTCTACAATTTGGTGGCGCATGACCACTATGTGCGCATCCCTAATTGGCGGGATCTCACACCGGAAGATGAACATGAATTGTTGGCGCGCCATCTCAATCGCGTTACCGATACGTGCATCCCCGAAGAGGAAGCCATCCGCCGCATCGAAGGGGCGATCCTCGCCGAGTGGACGGGGGCGGATCAACGTGGCGAGCGTTATTTCCCGCACGAATTTTTCTACCGAATTCTGTTGAGTGGTGCCCTCGAAGAGCACTACCAGATCGATCCGAAAAATAGCTGGTTGCTGGCCGCGGCGCAGAAAAATCTGCCTATGTTTGTCCCTGGTTGGGAAGATTCAACCAACGGCAACATCTACACCTCCCACTGCATCACCGGTGAGATTAAGAATGTACACACCGTGCGCACCGGTGTTGAGTATATGATGAGCTTGGCGGATTGGTACACCAAACAAGCTGTGCAACAGCCAATCGGCTTCTTCCAGATTGGTGGTGGCATTGCGGGCGACTTCCCGATCTGCGTGGTGCCGATGCTGCGCCAAGATCTAGAGCGTGAAGACATTCCGCTCTGGGGCTACTTCTGCCAGATCAGCGACTCGACCACGAGCTACGGCTCCTATTCGGGCGCGGTGCCCAACGAGAAGATCACTTGGGAAAAGCTCGCCATCGACACACCCAAGTTTATGATCGAATCGGACGCGACAATCGTCGCCCCGCTGATCTTTGCCTACGTGCTGGCTGATTAGTCCAGCATCTGCAATCGAGGTGATGCGCCACATAGAATCTCCACACAAGGGCGCATCACCCGTGAACTTTTCCCCACCCTTCAACGTTACTTCTCCAAATCAACCATCCGAGACTTCACGCCAGCCTGACTCGAGCCCGATGCATGGTATGCCCCTGTGCTACAATTGGCCGAATCCATTGTGATTCATCCATAGCCACAGAAAATACCGCCATGAGGAGCTGCCCGTATGTTTAGCGCCGAAAGTATCATCTCGGTTTATGCCCGCAACCTTACCTTCATCCAGCAATTGACAGCGGGTTTCAGCCACGCCGATTCGTTGATCCAGCCGCCAGTGCCCGGCAATTGCGCGCATTGGATCGTCGGTCACTTGGTCGTTTATCGCAATCGGTTGCTGACCATGCTGGAGCAGCCGCTGGCCTTGGAAGAAAGCCAGGTGGCCCGCTATGTGCGCGATTCCGCGCCGGTCCTGGGCGATGAACCTGGCCTCACACCCTTTGGCGATCTGCTGGAAGCGCTCCAAGTGTCACAAGAGCGCTTAGCGACTGGCGTACGCGCCTTGACCCCCGCCGTGGCCGAGCGCGTCCATGAGTATCCACCCATGCGCATGTCCACTGCGGAATGGTTGATCTTCCTATTGCGGCACGAGGCCTATCACACCGGGCAGCTTGAGTTGTTGCAAGAGGTTGTGAAACAGCAAAAAGCAGGGTAAATCCGCTGCGCATCTCTTCAACCTTCGCACCTTACCGCAGGGACGAGTTGAAGAGATGCCCTACTCATTTAGATCTGCCACCCCGCCAACCACCAATCGGCAAAGGGCATCGTACTCTGGCGCACAGCCTGCTCAAGGCGTTCGACTGCTACGGGCGTGCGACGCAACTCGATGCGCAGCGCGCCTTGTTCGTACGTAAGTAGCGCATATTCCGCCCAGGGGGGATTGCGCGTGCGCCCATCCGCGAGTCGTTCGTAGGGTAGCCCCACACTGCCGGGATTACCCACCAGCCGCTCCTGCCAGCGGCGCACAAATTGTTCGTGGGTATGCCCACCGATCAAGATCGGCGCCGTGGTTCCAGCGCAAAACTCGGCCAACACGTCAGCAGGCGTGGTAGCCACAATACCCTCATGAAACGAGCGCGGGGAGCCATGGTAGGCGAGCAGGCTCATGTGCTCATCCAACGCCACTGCGATCGTCGGCTGGAAGGTGCGGATAAAGGCGCGCTCAGCCTCGGTCAGTTGTTCGGCGCTCCACAATTCAATGGCGTTAAACTTGGGTGTATCTTCGTCCCGCCAAGAATGGGGTTGCGGATCCAGTGCCCAGGCATCGGTATTGCCCATCACGATCGGGCAGCCCAACTCACGCACGCGGGCCAACGTTTGGCGCGGCTGCGGCCCGCAGATCGCCACATCGCCCAAGCAGAGGATCTGGTCAACCGCCTCATGGGCTAGTTCAGCCAGCACCGCCTCCAATGCCGGGAGGTTGCCATGAATATCGGAGAGAATCGCTAGGCGCACGGTCAATGTTGCATTCGTCGTTACCAAGGTAAGCGCGGGTCACCCACTTATCTCATTAGTGGTGGCCCGTTCACACTGTTGCAGCGCTCGCCACACCCGCTCTGGCGTATAGGGCAATTGGTCGATCCACACGCCGATAGCATCGTAGATCGCCACACCGATGGCTGCCGCCGTGGGGATCAGTGGCATCTCGGCCATGCCCCGCACACCAAGCGGCCCTTGCGGATCGGGCACTTCGAGGATCACGGGCTCGATGACCGCGGCCACATCCAACACGCCGGGGATCAAATAATTGCTCAAGTGCGGGGTCAGCGTGCGCCCATCTTTCTGAATGAAGTTCTCGAGCAGGGTCCAACCCACCGCCTGCGCCGCGGCCCCTTCGATCTGTCCCTCGATCAATTGCGGATTGACTGCGCGGCCCACATCGTTGACGCTGACCAAGCGCTCAACCTGCACGTGCCCAGTCTCTAGATCCACCGCGACGTCCACCACTTGGGCGCAATACCCAAAGGTGATGTTCGGCGTGCCTTCGCCCGTAATCGGCGCATAGTCCGTGGTCGGGCGGGGATGATAGACGAACTCGGCGCGGGCTGGCCGTTCCTCTTCGCGCCAGGCTTGGAGGGCCCGCTCTACCGCCCCTTTGATGGCATTGCCGGCCATAAAGGTCAACCGACTGGCCGAGGCACTCCCACTGGAGCCAGCATCATCGGTATCGCGGGAGCGCAATTCCACCTGCTCGACGGACAACCCCAACATCTCCGCAGCCAGTTGCCGGGCAGCCATGTGTGTACCTTGTCCCACTTCGGCCCCGACATAGCCAACCACCGCCCGCTCGATCTGCGCGCCGCCGTGCAATTCGACCCAGGCAGCGCAATGCTCCGGGAAGCCAAGGCTAAAGCCGACATTTTTGTAGGCTATCGCCAAGCCCCGACCACGGGCGATCTTGCTCCGTGAGGCGGCGAGCGAGGTTTGCGGAACAGCGCGAGTGGGCGGTGGTGTAGGCTGCGCAGGTGTCATGCGGGCCGCGGCGGCTTCCAAGACCTCAATCGCGCTGCAACCGGGAGGCACCGGCGTGCGCGTTGGCAGAATCGAGCCTTCGCGCCAGACATTGCGCCGCCGCAACTCAGCCAGATCCATGCCCAGCGCCGCAGCCAGTTTGTTGAGCTGCATCTCCGCGGCGAAATGACCTTGCGGACCGCCAAAGCCGCGGAAGGCCCCACTCGGGGTGTTGTTGGTGTAAACTGCGCGGCCGGTCAATAGAACATTCGGAATCTCATACGGCCCTACGCTGGCCATGATCGCATTGCCCAGCACTTTGGTGCTGGTGTAGGCATACGCCCCGGCGTCGCAGATCAAATCACTCTGCGCGGCGACGATCTTGCCATCCTTGGTGGCGCCCCACTTGGCTTTGATCACAAAGGGATGGCGCTTGTGGTGGCCAATGATGCTCTGGGCCCGACTCCAGACAGTTTTGACCGGACGCCCCGTTTTCCAAGCCGCCAACGCCAGCGGAATCTGGATCGACATATCCTCACGGCCCCCAAACGCACCGCCAATGGCCGGATAGCGCACAACAATCTGCTCTTCGGGCAGGTTGAGCGCATGGGCAATCTGCGCCCGGTCTTCGTGCATCCACTGACCAGCGACGATCACTTCGAGGCGGCCATCCTCACGCACAAACGCCAATCCGGCTTCGGGCTGCAGATAGGCATGTTCTTGGGCGTGGGTACGATAGGTGGCCTCGACAATGACATCGGCCTGGGCAAATCCGGCGGCGAGATCCCCCCGTTCAATGCGCAACTCATGCAGGACGTTGGAGTGCCAATCGCGCTCGCCGTAGGGAAAGGGAAATGGATGGGGATGCAGGATCGGGGCGTCGGGGCGCAGTGCGTCTTCTGGGCTACTCACCACGGGCAACGGCTCGTAATCCAGCTGAATCAACTTGGCCGCAGCTTTGGCTTGTGCCGCGGTCTCGGCCACCACCACCGCCACCTGGTCGGCCTCCCAGCGCACGATCTCGGCGGCGGACGTACTGCCCGGCCCACAGAAGACCGGCTGGTCGAACATCACCAAGCCATATTCGTTGACCGGTACATCTTTGGCGGTGAAGATTGCGATCACGCCCGGCGCCGCAGCGGCAGCACTGGTATCGATGGCGCGGAGGCGCGCATGGGGCACGCCCGCAAAGACGATCTCGGCCCACACTTGGCCGGGCAGATCAATATCCCCGGGGTAAGGGGCTGTGCCCATCACCTTCTCGGTTGCATCAAAACGGGGCAAACTGCTACCGACTGCGCGCATAACCCTCCTTAGAGCTGCTGAACGATCGCCGGTGGACAGTCGTCTAGCGGGGTCTATCGGCTCAACATGGGCCCCAGCGGGCGGCCGCCCAGCAAGTGCAGATGCAGGTGATAGACCTCTTGTCCGCCATGGCGATTGCAGTTAACCAACAGGCGATACCCATCCTCGGCGATGCCCGCTTCTTTAGCGAGCTTGGCCGCCACAGTAAAGAGCCGACCGAGCGCCGGTTCATCTTCGGGCGTGACATCGTTGGCGGTCGGAATCAACCTGTTAGGGACGATCAAAATGTGGGTGGGGGCCTGCGGATTGATATCGCGGAAGGCCGTCACCAACTCATCTTGATACAGAATGTCGGCGGGAATTTCGCGACGGATGATTTTGCTAAAGATGGTTTCTTCGGGCATAGATGCTTCCTCTTTGCGGCTTACACACCTAGGTTGCAGCTGCCATGCCTGAAACGACGCTCGGACCGCCTTCACATCAGGCACCGCGTAAGCCATATTTTTTTACCAGAACTTCACCTTATACTATTATATCCCCTGCAAATATGCAAAGCTTTCGCAAAAATTGGACATTGCCCTATGGACTTTACTCGACCAGCCCACCTTGCCCCAATCATTGAACAAGTTCGTGAATTTGTGGAGCAGGAGCTCATCCCGCTCGAACCGCAATTTCTCAACGGTGAATTTCGCGATCTCTTGCCGACGTTGGCCGAAAAACGCCGCAAAGTGAAAGACGCAGGTCTGTGGGCGCCGTGGCTGCCCAAAGAATGGGGTGGCATGGGCTTGAGGTTGACCGAGTATGCGTACATCAGTGAAGAATTAGGGCGTACCCCAATCGGCCATTACGTCTTTAATTGCCAAGCGCCAGATGTGGGTAATATGGAAGTGCTGCTGATGTTTGGCACGCCGGAGCAACAGGGCACGTGGCTTGAGCCGCTAGCCAAGGGGGAGATCCGCAGCTGCTTCTGCATGACCGAGCCGGAAAATCCTGGCTCCAACCCAGTCTTGATGGACACCAGTGCGGTGAAAGATGGTGACGACTATGTGATCAATGGCCATAAGTGGTTCACGACAGCCGCGGATGGTGCGGCACTGGCCATCGTGATGGCGATCACCAACCCCGAGGCGGAGAGTCGCCACCAACGTGCCAGCCAGATCCTCGTGCCCACCGACACACCCGGTTTCCGGATCGTGCGCAACATTTCGATCATGGGCGAGGAAGGCAGCGACCATCACAGCCACGCCGAGGTTGTGTTCGAGAACGTACGCGTGCCGCGCAGCAATTTGTTGGGCAACGAAGGTTCTGGCTTTCAGATTGCGCAAGAACGCCTGGGGCCGGGGCGCATCCACCACTGCATGCGCTGGATCGGCATTGCCGAACGGGCGCTGGATCTGCTCTGCCGTCATGCGACTAGCCGCCGCCTCTCGGCCAGCGCCATGCTCAGCGATCAGCAGGTGATCCAACATTGGATTGCCGAAAGCCGCGCCGATATCGATGCGGCCCGTCTGCTGGTGCTGCAAGCGGCCTGGAAGATCGACCAAGTCGGTGCCTCAGCGGCCCGCGTTGAGATTTCGACCATCAAATTTTTTGTAGCCAACATGCTACAACGGGTCTTGGATCGGGCAATCCAAGCCCACGGCGCGCTGGACATGACCGAAGACACGCCGCTCTCGCACTGGTATCGACATGAGCGAGCGGCCCGCATTTACGACGGGCCCGATGAGGTCCACAAATGGGTAGTGGCGCGCAGTATTCTGGGGAAATATAAGTAGAGGCGCACGTAACTTGGTCATCAGCCAGCAACCGGCTGCGCGGGGCAACTGATTATGGATATCCACGAACGCATTCGCATTCTGAAAGTCGAAACGCTTTCCGATGATTGGTATATACTCAAAAAGACCACGTTCGACTTTCAGCGCAGCGACGGTACCTGGCAAACCCTCAGCCGTGAAACGTATGATCGCGGTAACGGGGCAACAATTCTTCTATACAATCGTGCGCAGAAAACGGTTGTGCTCACGCGCCAGTTTCGCTATCCGGCCTATGTCAACGGCCATCACGGTATGCTGATCGAAGCGTGTGCTGGCCTGCTTGAAGAAGCGGATCCCGAAACGCGCATTAAACAAGAGACCGAAGAAGAGACCGGTTATCGCATTCACCATGTACAAAAAATCTTTGAGGCGTTTATGAGTCCAGGTTCGGTGACGGAAAAGCTTTTCTTCTTCGTTGCTGAATACGAAGCCGAAGACCGCACGCATCATGGCGGTGGGTTGCTGGCCGATGGCGAGGATATCGGCGTTATCGAGTTGCCCTTCGCCCAGGCCCTGCACATGATCACCACCGGCGAGATTGCCGATGGCAAGACCATTATGTTGCTCCAATATGCCCAGATTCACGGATTACTGGATTGAACAAAGATGAGCTATCCCGTCGAATATCTCTATCAGGGAACGGTGGACGCGATCAGGCAGTCGGGCCAGCCTCTGGCCAAGCGCTATGCGCAAATGATGATGCAGGCAAAATGGTTGCAGCGGACACCAATGGTGTAAAATAGCGAAGTTATTGTTGATGAACGCATACGCCCGGGCGTCCCTGGTACTAGCGGCCCAGCCGAGCCTAGTGCCGGGGACGTTTAGCGAGAAGCAGTAGGGTTAAGAGAAAATGCCAAAACGAACTGACATTTCTTCAATTTTGATTATCGGCTCTGGCCCAATCGTGATTGGCCAAGCCTGTGAATTCGATTATTCCGGGGCACAAGCGTGTAAAGCGCTGCGCCAGGAAGGCTACCGGGTGGTGCTAGTCAACTCCAATCCCGCCACGATTATGACTGACCCCGAGTTGGCCGATGCAACCTACGTCGAACCCCTCACCGTCGAGGTACTCGAGAAGATCATCGCCAAAGAGCGGCCAGATGCGCTGCTTCCTACGGTCGGGGGGCAGACCGGGCTAAACTTGTCGGTGGCGCTGGCCGAAGCTGGCATCCTGGACAAATATGGCGTCGAGTTGATCGGTGCCAATCTGCGTGCCATGCAGGTGGCGGAAGACCGGGCGCTCTTTAAAGAGGCAATGACCTCGGTTGGGTTGGAATCGCCCCGCAGTGGCATTGCGCACACACTGGAAGAGGCCCACAAGATCGCTCGCGAGTTGATTGGCCGCTACCCGATCTTCGTGCGCCCCAGCTTCACGCTGGGCGGCAGCGGTGCAGGCACCGTTTTTACGCCCGAAGAATTCGATGAGAAGGTCTCTTGGGGGTTGCGCGAAAGCCCCGTGCACAGTGTGCTGATCGAAGAATCGCTGATCGGCTGGAAAGAGTACGAACTCGAGGTAATGCGCGACCGCGCCGACAACTTCGTCGTGGTCTGCTCGATTGAAAACCTGGATGCCATGGGTGTCCATACCGGTGACTCGATTACCGTGGCCCCGGCGCAAACGTTGACGGATCGAGAGTATCAACGATTGCGCGACCAAGCACGCTTGGTGATGCGCGCCGTGGGTGTTGAAACCGGCGGCAGCAATGTACAATTTGCGGTTGACCCTCAGACTGGGCGTGTGGTAATCATCGAGATGAATCCGCGGGTTTCGCGTTCAAGCGCCCTGGCCTCGAAGGCAACCGGCTTCCCGATTGCCAAATTGGCGGCCAAAGTCGCGGTCGGTTATACGCTGGATGAACTCAAGAATGACATCACCCAACAGACCGTCGCTGCGTTCGAGCCGTCGATCGACTATGTGGTGGTCAAGATCCCCCGCTGGGCTTTCGAAAAATTCCCCGGGGTGGATCGGGAACTGGGCCCGCAAATGAAGTCGGTCGGCGAAGCAATGGCCATGGGACGCACCTTCAAAGAAGCGCTGCAAAAAGGCATCCGCAGCTTGGAAATCGGGCGGGATGGTTTTGGGCCGGTAGAGCGCGACGCTGAAGGCAACTTTAAGGGCTATGATGGCAGCACAACCCTGCACGATCTGCTGCGCATCCCCAATCGCGACCGTCTGTTTGCTGTCTACGAGGCACTCAAAGGCGGCGACAGCGTTACCACGGTCTGCCAATTGACGCGCTTTGATCCTTGGTTTGTCCACCAAATTGCCGAGATCATTGAGTTTGAGCAACAACTTACGCAGCTTGATGCCACAACTTTACGCCAAGCCAAGCGCATGGGGTTCAGCGATAGCCAACTGGCGCGCATTGTTAATGAGAAAGTGGCTGCTGGAAACACCAATTTCCAATCAACAGTTACTGAGAGCGACATTCGCAAGTTGCGCCGAGCGTTCAAGCTGCTGCCGACCTATCACCAAGTGGATACTTGTGCGGCAGAATTTGAAGCGTTTACGCCCTATTTGTACAGCAGCTACGAAAGTGAGAGCGAAGCACCGCCCACCGAGCGCCCCAAGGTGATCATTCTCGGCGGGGGGCCAAATCGCATTGGGCAGGGGATTGAGTTTGACTATTGCTGCTGTCATGCCAGCTTTGCTTTGCAAGCGCTCGGCTATGAGACGATCATGGTCAATTGCAATCCTGAGACAGTGAGCACCGACTACGACACCAGCGATCGGCTCTATTTTGAGCCACTGACCCTGGAAGATGTGCTAAATATTTATGAGCGGGAGAGTGGGCGTGCGGGTGATGCGGAGACGGACAAGCGCTCTGATTTTCTCCGCAACTTGCATGGGGTGATCGTCCAATTTGGTGGGCAGACCCCGCTCAACTTAGCCAGTCGCTTGGAGGCTGCCGGGGTGCCGATCTTAGGGACACCGCCCTCCGCCATTGATCTGGCCGAGGATCGCGATCTCTTTGGGACACTCTTGGAGCGGTTGGAGATCATCGCGCCAGCACATGGCAGTGCGCGCTCGGCTGACGAGGCAGTTCGGATCGCTCAAGAGATCGGCTATCCTGTGGTCGTGCGGCCGTCGTATGTGTTGGGTGGGCGCGCCATGGCCATTGTCGATGATGAGGCGACGTTACGCCGTTATATGGCCGAAGCAGTCAGCGTAGCTGAAAATCGTCCCATCTTGATCGACCAATTCCTGGAAGATGCGATCGAAATCGATGTGGATGCAGTTTGCGACGGCGAACGGGTGGTCATCGGCGGGATTATGCAACACATTGAAGAGGCTGGCATCCACAGTGGCGACAGTGCCTGCGTATTGCCGCCGTATAAGATCAGCCAATTCCATCTCAACATCATCCGTGAGTACACGGAGAAGCTCGGTTTGGCGCTCGGCGTGCGCGGGCTGATGAACATTCAGTATGCGGTCAAGGATGATGTCGTCTATGTGCTTGAAGTCAATCCTCGAGCGAGCCGCACGGTACCATTTGTCAGCAAGGCCACAGGCATTCCACTGGCCAAGTTAGCGGCGCAGGTAATGGCGGGCAAGACGTTGGTTGAGTTGGGCTTTACCCAAGAACCAGCGCTGGATGGCTTCTTCGTCAAAGAAGCGGTGCTACCTTGGAAGAAATTCACAGGCATCGACACGATCTTAGGGCCAGAGATGCGCTCCACCGGGGAAGTGATGGGGCACGCAGCCAGCTTTGGTCATGCCTTTGCCAAAAGCCAACTGGGCGCAGGCACTGGGTTGCCCCAAACTGGCGGGGTCTTGATCACGGTGAATGATTATGACAAAGCCAACGCGCTCAAGATCGCACGTGACCTGCACCGGCTCGGCTTCCAGATCTACGCCACCGAAGGCACAGGCAGCTTGATCCAACATGCGGGTACGCCAGTGACTATTCTGTCCAAAGCCAGTGATGACGGGGAATACTCGACGCTCGATGCCATGCGCGACGGCAAGATCCAGTTGATCATTAATACGCCGTTGGGGCAACAAAGCCGCGACGATGGCTCCAAGATTCGCAGCCTAGCCACACGCATGGAGATTCCACTGATCACCACGTTGTCGGCGGCGCAAGCTGCGGTCAGCGGGATCCGCGCCGTTCACCAGAAAGAGTTGCAGGTGCGCAGCTTGCAAGAGCATCATTCGTTACAGCCCCACTAAAGCGTATCGCTCCTGCGAAGTGGTGGAATCTGCCTTACCTCGAACGTTGAGGGGATGAGTGGACAACAAAAGACCTCCTTGGTACAAGCGGATGTGAGAAGCAACCGCAACAAACCAAGGAGGTCTTTTTTATACAACAGGTTCACTAACGTCAGCTTTTTACTCAGAAAACAGGAGCGGCACTGTTCAGCGCGACAGCTAAACGACAGCAAACGGTCCGAAAAGGGTCAAACCCCCCTCACCATTCATCTTTATACTCTAGCCAAGTAGTCGTGTCGAACAAACTGTTCATTCCCACCTGTGCAGTACGACACATCACCCTGGTTCAGCAAACGATACATTGTCGGCCCACAAACATTTATTCTGTCTGGACGACACGCTGAACTACATCGAGTACCGGCCTTTTGGCATGAATGACGACAAAGTGGTGGAGAAATCATGGATTTCTTAACAATGGCACTCCTAGCAACCATCTTGGTAGCACTCTACGCAACCCCATCCAAGATGCAAAATGATCGCTAAAGCTAAAAAGCTGGCTCTACGATGAGCAATCCAACTAAAGAGGAAAAATGAAGACCCCCACATAAAAACCCACCATCGGCGATGGTGGGTTTTTGATTGGACGTACTAGTTTGAACGCCACAGCCTTACCAACCAAAACGCTCCTCTAGCCAAGGATCGCCCTCCATATGATAGCCGTGCCGTTCCCAAAAACCAGGCCGGTCACCCGCCATAAATTCTAGTCCACGGATCCATTTGGCGCTTTTCCAAAAATATTTCTTGGGGACCAAAAGACGCATTGGATAGCCATGATCGGGCTCCAAGGGTTTCCCTTCGTAGAGATAGGCCAACATCGTATCATCATCATCGAGCACGTCGAGTGCGATATTAGTGGTAAACCCATGTTCGCAATGGGCCATCACATGAGTGGCTTCGGGCTTGACTTGAAGCTGTTGCAGAAAGACTCGCCAGGGGATGCCCGTCCAGGTAGTGTCCAATTTACTCCAACGGGTCACGCAATGAATGTCCACCGTTTGACTCATGGTGGGCAACGCCATCATCTCATCCCACGTAAAGCGTTTTTCATTTTCCACCAAGCCAAAGACCCGAAAATCCCACTGCTCCAGATTGGCATAGTGTGGGGTGTCCCCGTAATGTAAGACTGGAAACTTGGTCGTGACAAATTGGCCAGGAGGCACCCGTTCACCCTGCGGCACTTTCGGTACATTCTTCACTCGTTTGAGCTGCTCAACTCGCTTGAAAGGATTCTCGAAGCGCATATGTTTCTCCCCAAATAAGCCAGCAACAACCATTACTCTCCGAACGCAACAGCCGAGGGCGGCCTGTTCGTAAGCCTTGCCTTCTAGATGCATCCAGTATAGCACAAGCTGTTTGCGAAACAAGGCCATTCTAGCTCCATAAAAATCCTAGAAGTCCCTTACAGTCCGTAATGCAGAACGCAGAAGTCCCAAAAAAGCTACCACCTGTCTCAAAATAGACTTTGAACATCCTTGTAATAATCGCAAGGAAATTGAAAGGTAAGCTAAGTCATTTGTTGTATACTTTCTGAATATTTGTGATATAATGACCTATAAGCTACGACAAAAGAACTACTTTCCTTTGTTGATTGCCTTCCCGCTTTAATCACTACGCCTAC
>CAZMRA010000062.1:0-19993 GCA_964568485.1 uncultured Caldilineaceae bacterium
TGTTCGAATACCACCTTCGTGGAGAAAGGGGGCCGGACGCAAAGCAAGCATCTTGTTTTGTGCACAGCCCGCCATATGGCGGGTTTTTTCTTGGCGTTGTTCCATGATGGTGGAACAACGCCTTTTTTTGTTCCGCTTGGTCAAGGTTCACAGTAGTAGGAGCGAGCAACTTACCTAAGTTTGCCAGAGGAGAGCATGATGACCCAACCCGTACCTTCCCCATATTCCAGCCGGATTGTCTGTTTGGCTGCCGAAGCGCCGGAAATTTTGGCGCGACTCGGGGTCTTTGAGCGCATCGTTGCGGTGAGTGGATTTGCGCGCCGGCCCGCGGGCGTGCGTCAACTGCCCAAAGTCGGCGGCTTTACCACTCCTGATATTCAGAAAATTCTCAGCCTCGAACCCGACTTTGCCATCACCACTTCCGATCTGCAGGCAGAGGCCGCGGCAGCATTGATCAAGGCGGGTGTGCCGGTGTTGGCGCTCAATCCGCAGCGCTTAATGGACCTCACGCGCAACATCCTGCTGATTGGCGGGGCGCTGGGCGTGCCCGCTGCTGCCCAGCAAGTGGCGGCTGAGATCCAGGCGGAGTTGGAGAGCCTGCGCGCGGATACACCGCCAGAGCGCAGGCCGCGCGTCTACTTTGAAGAATGGCCAGACCCAATGATCTGTGGCATCGGCTGGGTGAGCGATCTGATCGAATGGGTGGGCGGGGAGGACATCTTCCGTGACCGGGCCGACCAGTCAGCGGCCAAGACCCGCATCATCGAGCCTAGCCTGGTGGTCGAACGCCAGCCGGACCTCATTATCGCTTCGTGGTGTGGAAAAAAGGCAAATCTCGAGCAGATTCGCATCCGGCCAGGCTGGGCAAGCATCCCCGCGGTGGCGAATGACTATATCTATGAACTGCCCTCCGACCAGATCTTACAAACTGGGCCAAGTCTATTGGCTGGGGCGCAGGCGTTGCACCAATGGATATTAGAGGCAAATATTAGTGAAAGGAAAGAATCATGATCACCACCGCCAATCTTGGCTATCCGCGCTTCGGCGCAAAACGTGAATTGAAACGCGCCCTCGAAAGTTTTTGGAGCGGCAAGAGTGGAGTTGATGAATTGGTCGAGGCATGCCGCCAGTTGCGCCGTACACACTGGCAGATCCAACAACAGGCGAGGCTCGATGTGATCCCGTCGAATGATTTTTCGTTTTATGATGGCGTGCTCGACACCATCGCCATGCTCGGCGCTGTGCCCGACCGTTACGGCTGGACGGATGAGCGCGTAGATTTCACAACCTACTTTGCTATGGCGCGCGGGCGACAACAAGCAGGGGTTGATGTGCCCGCGCTGGAAATGACCAAGTGGTTCGATACCAATTATCACTACATTGTGCCCGAATTTACCACTGGGAAAACGTTTTGTCTCGGCTCGACCAAGCCAGTCGATGAGTTCTTGGAGGCCAAGGCACTGGGTATCCACACGAGACCAGTACTGCTCGGGCCAATTTCCTTCCTGTTGCTAGGCAAAAGTGAAGCGGGGCTGGATCCATTCAGCCTACTGGCGGTCATTTTGCCCATTTATGGCGAAATTCTCCAACGCTTGGCTGCGGCTGGAGCGGATTGGGTGCAGATCGACGAACCTTGCCTGCTGTTGGATCTGGATAGTCGCACTGATGCCGCTTATGAATATGCGTACAAAGAGTTGGCCGCGGCCAGTTCACTCAAGTTGATGCTAACTACCTATTTTGGGGCGCTGCGTGAAAATCTGGACACAGCACTGCAACTGCCTGTCGCTGGCCTGCACATCGATTTGGTCCGGGCTCCCGAACAGCTGGCCGCTACTTTGCCTTATTTCCCCGTAGATAAGGTGCTGTCACTTGGCGTGATCGATGGACGCAATATCTGGCGCACTGATTTGGATGCAGTCCTCCGCCTGTTGCAACCAGCGCTCGACAAACTTGGTGCAGATCGGTTGCAGCTAGCCCCATCTTGCTCGCTGCTCTACACCCCGCACGATCTCAACTTGGAGCCGGCCTTAGACGATGAATTGCGTTGCTGGCTGGCCTTTGCCCGCCAAAAGCTCGATGAACTGGCCCTACTCAAACGGGCGATCAACGAGGGAGAAGCAGCAGTCGCTGCCGAATTGCAGGCGACCCGCGCCGCGCTCGCTAGCCGCCGCACCTCGTCGCGCACCCAAAATCCAGCTTTGCGTCAGCGGATGGCTACGGTAACGCCCGCGATGTTGCACCGCCAGAGTCCTTACAATGTCCGCCAAAAGCTGCAACAAGAGCGGCTCAAGCTGCCGCCATTGCCGACTACGACAATCGGTTCGTTTCCACAAACCCAGGCTGTGCGCTCTAAACGTAACGACTTCCGCGCTGGGCGAATCAGTGAGGCTGAATATGAACAATTTCTGCAAGAACAGACCGCTGATGCTGTGCGCCGTCAGGAGGGGTTGGGTTTGGATGTGCTGGTGCATGGCGAGTTCGAACGCACTGATATGGTCGAGTATTTTGGTGAACAGTTGACCGGCATTGCCTTCACGGTTAACGGTTGGGTACAGAGCTACGGTTCGCGCGGAGTGCGACCGCCGATCATCTATGGTGATGTTACCCGTCCCGCGCCGATGACTGTGGACTGGACGACCTATGCTCAATCACTCACCCAGCGGCCCATGAAAGGCATGTTGACTGGCCCCGTGACGATCCTCGAATGGTCGTTTGTACGCGATGATCATCCACGTGCCGAAACTTGCCGCCAAATCGCCTTAGCCATCCGTGACGAGGTGATCGATCTTGAGACTGCGGGCATCAGTGTGATTCAAGTCGATGAACCGGCGTTGCGCGAAGGCTTGCCACTGCGTCGCAGCGAATGGGCGGACTATCTGCGCTGGGCAGTTGACTGTTTCCGCTTGGCTACTGCTGGTGTGCGCGACGAGACGCAGATCCATACGCATATGTGTTATGCCGAGTTCAACGACATCATCGAGGCGATCGGTGAACTCGACGCCGATGTGATCTCGATTGAATCTTCTCGCTCGAAAATGGAATTGCTCAACGCTTTTGTTGAGTATCACTATCACAATGCCATCGGCCCCGGCGTGTATGACATTCACTCCCCGCGCGTGCCCACAGTTGCAGAGATGACCGAATTGTTGGCCGCAGCTGCCGCGGTCATCTCGCCAGCGCAATTGTGGGTCAATCCTGACTGTGGACTCAAAACTCGGCGGTGGGAAGAAGTCGTGCCTGCTTTGCAGAGAATGGTGGCGGCGGCGCAAGCCATGCGAGAGCGCTTGGCGCAAGCGAGTACTGCCCATGACTAAACCCAATCTTGGCGGGGCAGTGCTGGGCATTGGTAGCTTGCCCCATACCGATCCGGGGGCAGCGGTACGCTTTGTCGCTGAGTACTGTCCGGAGATTCCTTTCTGGCCGCAATTGCCGCAGCGTTCTGCTCAAGATGATCTTTTATTGCAAATGCTCGCACCGGTGGCTGATCTGCTAGAGGTGCTTGCTACTGGCCGGATTGAGGTGGCACCGGAGCGGATAGCGACTTTGCGACGTCGGTTGTACAGTGTCTCTGCTCGGCTAGATGAAACACATGCATCGGGTTTCTTTGCCTTTGAACAGGCGTTGTTCGCTGGAGATTTTGCTGACGCTCGCCTGCTCAAGGGTCAGCTCTATGGCCCGCTTACCTTGGCCCGCTGTCTGTATGCCAATGGTTGCCCACTCTACAAGCTGCCGGGGATCTATGCTGCGCTCACTGATTATCTCTGTCGGCTGGCGCGCTGGCAGGTAACGCGGTTACGCCATTTTGGCAAACCAGTTTTGTTGGTGGTGGATGAACCAGCACTGGCTCTGGAAGCAATGAATTCAGAAGCTTTGAAGTATGTACGTCAAGTGCTCCAAGCTATCCACGAGGCGGGAGCCAGCAGCGGAATCCACTGTTGTTCGGCGGCGCACCCGGCCACGCTGGCCGAGCTCGCCCCGGATCTCATTTCGTTTGATGCGCATGTGGGCTTAGAGCTCTATTTGCATCATGCTGCCATCCAACAATTTGTTGCTGGTGGTAACTGGCTGGCCTTTGGCTTGATTCCCACTTTGCTGGATCTGAGTCAGTTGGCAATTGATGACCTCTATGCTCGTTGGGTAGGCGCGGCTATTGCCGGGGATTACGACTTGGACCAGCTGGCTGCACGATCGTTGATCAGCGCAACGTGTGGCTTGGGCTTGTTGAACGAGCGTAGTGCCAGCCAATCGTTTGTCTCTGCCCGGTTGCTAATGGACCGATTGAGTCAGCAATCAGCATGGAGCTGTGCGGAGTGAGGCCGTTTGTATGGCTCAGCTAGATCGCATAACCCAGGCGCATTACAGGCTTGTCGAAACGGATCAGGTTGATCGGTTCTCTATTTAACTGACTCTTAGGAATTAAACCGATGCAAGAGCTAATCAATTTCTCTGTCTATTCATCAGATACCGAACGCTTTTCCAATGATTGGCAAGCCATAGCCGCTTATACCCAACAACTGGATGGGATCACCGGAATGGAATTGTTGATCAGCTACGACCCGCTGCCAGATGTGCCCCCTGGTCTTGTCCGGGGGGTGCATCTCCCCTACTGGGTCACTTGGCTGGATGTCTGGCGCGAAGGGGAAGCCGGGGTTGCTCGTTATTTCCCCGACATCGCGCCCGATCAGTTGTATTGGTACTGTGGCGGTAGTAACGCACAAGCTATGGTGGCTACGTTACGCCAATTGTTGGTGAATGCTGCGGTGGTTCAGCCAGCGTATGCAGTCTTTCATGTCAGCCATGCAGAAGTGCTGCACAGTTTTACTTACAACTATCCCTACAGCGCATGTGAGGTTGTGCTTGCCACTGCCGAATTGCTCAATGCGGTGGCTGCAACTTTTCCGCAGGGGGAACCGCCGGTCCGCCTCCTCTTGGAAAATCTCTGGTTGCCAGGGCTGACCTTTACCGATAACGCCATTGCTGAGACGCTGGCCCAAAACCTCAACTTTGAAAATTGGGGCTTTATGTTCGACACCGGCCATTTGATGAATATCAATCATACTCTGCGCAGCGAGGCAGAGGGGATCGCCTTTGTGTTGCAAACCATCGACCAGCTTTCCTCAACCATACGCGCGCGAATCGAAGGATTGCACTTTCATTACAGCATTTCCGGTGAGTTTCAACAGCAGATTATTGCGGCTGGCTTACCAAATACCGACACACTTTCCCTCGGCGAATTACGAGCTCTGGCGCAGCAGAATGTCTTTTCGTTTGACCAGCATCGGCCTTTCACATTGCCTGCCTGTCTAGCGATTGTAGAGACGATCCAGCCCCAATATCTAGTCCACGAGTTTCTAAGCAGTACTCAAACCGAATATGACCAAAAACTTACCATCCAACGTGCTGCGCTCAAAGGCTGCGTACATTTTTAGAGGTGAAACGAGGAAATTTATGAACAAGTCTCATCGATGGAATACGACCCGTTTACAAGGCTGGCTTGGCAGTGTGTTGCTCGGCGGTGGCTTGCTCGCACTGTTGCTCTTGTTCCTGCCTGGCGACACAACTCCGGTGGCGCGGGCGCAGAGCGATAACACAGCCCATATCATCGTCCAATTCAATGATCATGAGCGCACGGTCCGTACCATCACTTTTACCGAGCCTATTTCCGGGTTGGCCGCACTGCAACGGAGCGGGTTAGACGTAGTCACGATTGATACGAGTTTTGGCCCGGCTGTGTGTAGTATTCAAGGCGTTGGCTGCCCAGCTGAGGATTGTTTCTGCAATGCTAATCGTTTCTGGTCCTATAGTTATTGGGATGGTAGCGCCTGGCAAAGCTATGCGGTCGGCGCGGGCTCGTCATTGATCACCCAGACCGGTGCGATTGAAGGCTGGCGTTGGGGGGAGTGGGGAGCGCCACAGACCGTTCCCACTCAGACATTGGCCGCGGCACATGCGCTGACCTGGCTTCATGCCCAGCAAGTCATCACCGATGGTGGCTATAGCGGTGTTGGATCGTCGATTGAGACGATGTTAGCAATTGGCGCCAATCAATTGACCGCCAATGCCTGGCGCCAGTCTGCAACCCATCCTTCGTTGGCCGACTTTATTGCGCTTGGCGGTGCCTATGCGCGCACATCTGCAGGCACAGCGGGTAAATTATCGGTCGCGGCGACTGCCAGCCAAGCTTGTTTCCCCGCTACAGGGCTCAGCACCCTAGCTCATTACAACCCCGCACTCGGCACCTTTAGCACGCAAAGCGGCCCTAACAGTTGGGCCATTCTCGGTACAGTGGCGGTCAGCGAGACGGTGCCAGTTTCGTCCATTGACTTCTTGCGTGACCAAGTCCAAGCTGATGGTGGTTGGGAATGGGCCCCCGGCTGGGGTTCCGATACGAACACTACAGCCCTCGCGATACAGGCGCTCATTGCCGCAGGAGAACCAATCTCGGCTTCGACGATCATCAGTGCAGTGGCCTTCCTTGAGAGTGCCCAAAATGCCGATGGCGGGTTCCCCTACGCCCCAGGGCCTGAGGCTCCCAGTGATGCCAACTCAGCGGCCTATGTGGTCCAGGCTTTGATCGCAGCTGGTGAAGACCCGCTAAGTGCACGCTGGACCGTGAGCGGTACAACGCCGATTGACTATCTGCTTTCGTTGCAACTGCCCGATGGTAGCTTTGAGTGGCTGCCTGGCACCGGGACCAATCAACTTGCTACACAGCAGGTGATCCCTGCTCTGTTGGGACGGGCCTACCCCATGCGTAGCGCGCCGTTGCAAGCTTGCCCGGCGGTCTATCTGCCCCAGATTGCAAACACGCAATAACTCGAACTCTCGTAGGTGCGAATTCAATTCGTACCTACATACTTTTGATAAACCAGGCAGTCCTAACGAAGCATGAACATTTATTTACGATACTTTGTGGCGCTGAGTTGTCTCTGGCTCCTTATGATAACGAGCCCAGTGGCGGCGCAAACCAACAATCAGGCGGCATTGGTTGTGGTTCATGGTGATGGTAGCGTCATCATGCGCTGTATTGACTTTAGCGAACCTCAGATCAGTGGCTACGAGCTGTTGCAGCGGTCCGGTTTGGATCTAAACATCGAAGTCACGGGCATGGGCGCAGCGATTTGTCGCATCGACAACGAAGGCTGTAGCTTTCCGCAGGAATCTTGTTTCTGCCAAACTGAAGGTGACACCTACAATTATTGGTCGTACTGGCATTGGGACGGCGCAAATTGGTCTTATTCTCAAATGGGCGCGTCCAATCGGCAAGTGCAACCTGGCGCGGTCGCAGGCTGGGTATGGGGCGATGGTGTGAACAACTCGGTCCCAGAACAGATCACGTTCGAGCAAGTCTGCGCACCGACTCCAGCAACGCCCACAGTAACGCCTTCTCCAACTGACAGCCCATCACCTACAGAAACGCCCTCTCCGACTGAAAGCCCGTCGCCCACACCATCGCTAACCGAGGTTCCCGCGTCGGAAACAGCAACCTTTACTATGACCCCTACGCCCATCCCTTCCCCACAGGAGGAACCGACTGCAACCCATTCGCCCACGCCACTGGCCTTGCCTACGTCTACATGGACGGCGACGCCAACACCGGTAGAGATTGCGGTGCCAACTGTGGCGCTCCCACAGATCGAGCTCTTTTATGCCGACCATGTGCTCATTGAGGCAGGCCAGGCGACTCGTTTGAATTGGTTGGTGCGCGGGGCCGATCAAGTGATTCTACAAGGCGCTGGCCCGGAGCGGGTGTTAGGGAATGTGGGAAATCTGGAAATACAGCCCAAGCAGACAACGCCCTACCTGCTCATTGCCCGCAACGCAGCCGGAGAGGTGAGCGCATCAGTTGTCGTGGCCGTCAATCCTGCGCCGACCGCGACTGAGGAAACGCCCTTATTCACGTCGTTGCCTCTACCATCGCCCACTCCGGCACCACTGATCACCGCAACTGCAACTAGTGTGGTAGAGGTCGCGCTATTGCCTGTCCCCACCATCGCTACACCGACCGTAGTCCCAACCCCAATCCCCAGTCCGCTGCCCCCCACGGCGCTCAGCGAACCACCGCCGCCAGCAGACGTGGCCGCCGTGACCATCCCCGAACCTGAGCTCGTACTACCCACAGCTGTCCCACCGACTGATACACCGGTGTATCAGCTTACGCCAGTGAATTGGCCCAGGGCAACGCCACACCCGATGCAGGAGCAAATGCGCTTAGTCGTGATATTCAGCGGCGTAGCATTAGTATTGGTCGTTCCATTGGGGCTGATCGCCATCACCGCCTTGATCTGGATGATTCGAAATCAGAATCGACTATGAATGAACGTCTGGTAAGTCTGTTTACCTATGCACTAACCAGCTTGATTGGCGTGGTGGCTTTTCTCTATCCTTTTTGGCTGCCTCACCTCGTCAGCCAGCGTGAGACCGTAGCCAATCAAGCCCATCTGCAAGATGCTGTTCTGGTCTTGACGATATTAGTATTGCTCTGTTTTGCGGTCTTGTTGCTCGAAGTCCAGCGCCAGGCCGTCAATACCAAAACCGTGGCTCTGTTAGGGGTACTGGTGGCGATCAACGCTACACTGCGCTATCTGGACAATGTGATTCCCCTGCCAGGTGGCTTTAGCCCAATTTTTATACTGATTATCTTGACCGGGTATGTCTATGGTGGGCGCTTTGGCTTTCTGATGGGTGCATTGACGTTGCTCGTTTCAGCGTTGATCACGGGCGGGGTGGGGCCGTGGTTACCCTATCAAATGATTACGGCCGGTTGGTGTGGTATGACTGCACCTCTCTGTCGCTGGTGGAGGCCGCGCAAGGGCCAAGTCGGCAGCCGTTACGAATTGCTGGTGCTGACAGGATTTAGCGGGCTATGGGGGCTACTCTATGGCGCAATCATGAATCTCTGGTTCTGGCCCTTCGCTAGTGGGGATCCAACCCAGTATTGGCAGCCCGGTATTACTGTTTGGGATACGGTGCGTCGCTACACCCTCTTCTATCTGATCACCTCCCTGGCCTGGGATGCTGCCCGTTTAGCCGGGAATGTCTTGTTGACCCTGGCTCTGGGAGCGCCCATCCTGCGGGCGTTGCGGCGTTTTCAGGCCCGCTTTGAATTTCAGTACCAACCCGCAAATGTGATTGAACCACACGAGCAAGTTCGTCTATGAAGCAACCACTCCACCCCCTGAGCTGGGCGCTTTGGTGGCTAGCAGGGGTGACACTCTTGAGCATCACGCGCAATCCCTTCTATCTACTGTTTATTCTTATCTGGATCGGCGTTATCGGTACGACTGTCCGGCTCGTTGGCTTGACCACGTACCGCTCGCCCCTGACTTCGCCTTGGCGGTTTGGCCTGTTCGTTATTCCTGCCACCATGCTGATCAACGCTTTGAATGTGCATATCGGCGTGACTGTCTTGTGGCGATTGCCAGCTTCCATTCCTCTGATTGGGGGGCCAATAACGCTGGAATCACTCACTTATGGTATGCTGAATGGTCTCGTCTTGACGGCTATCTATGCCCTGGTGGTTCTGATCAACCAAGTGCTGTCGGTCCGTGCTATCGTCGGCTTGGTGCCACGGGTGTATTATCCGCTGGCTGTGGTGATCACCATTGCGCTGACCTTCGCCCCCCTCACCGTGCGCCAGCTTCAGGTGATCCGTGAGGCGCAGGCAGTGCGCGGCCAGCAATTGCGGAGATTGCGTGATTACTACCCGCTCGTTTTGCCTTTGTTGTTGAGTGGCCTTGAGCGGGCTTTGCAATTGGCCGAAGCCATGACTGCCAGGGGCTTTGCCAATCACCCCCGTCAACCCAATTCTTTTCCCTTGCGCCTCAGTTTGCTTGGTGGCCTGTTGGCGATAGTTGGCGGGCTGGCTTTGCAACTTACACGGCCTAGTTCAACTAGTGGAAACTGGTTGATTGGGGCTGGTGCGGCGGTCTTGCTGAGCGGATTCTGTTGGATTGGCCACCACCAACCCCGTACAGTCTATCGCCCTACGCCCTTTCGGTTTGGCGATTGGTTGGTGATTGGGAGTGCAATGGCTACAATTGGGATCTTTCTCGCTCCCTGGTTGGATCGAACATCCCTCTTCTACTATCCATATCCCGCTTTGAGTCTGCCAACGTTTCATCCGCTCTATGGGTTGGCCACCTGGGGGTTGCTGTCCCCAGCATTTGTCTTATTTTTCTGGAGGCAAAATTCATGATTGTCTTGGAAGAAGTGACCTTCACCTATCCGAATCAACCCATGCCGGCCTTACAAAATATCTCGTTGCAGATTGGCGCTGGGGAATTTGCCCTCCTGGTTGGCCCGTCTGGCGCGGGCAAATCGACCCTGTTGCGTCTTATCAATGGCTTGGTACCCCACTTTACTGGTGGCCAACTGAGTGGTTATTTGCGTGTGCATGGGCTGGATCCGGTACAGAAGACCCCACAGATCATGAGTCGCCATGTCGGTTTTGTCTTTCAGGATCCGGAAGCGCAATTTGTTACCGACAGCGTCGAGGATGAACTGGCATTTGCTTTGGAACAAGCAGCCCTGCCCGCGGCGGAGATGCGTATACGTGTCGAAGAAACGCTCGATCTGTTGGATCTGGCCCGATTGCGCGATCGGCCATTGACTGATCTTTCCGGTGGGGAACGGCAACGGGTAGCAATTGGGGCTGCGTTGGCCTTACGCCCGGCCATTCTGGTCTTGGATGAGCCCACCTCGCAACTTGATCCGCAATCTGCCGAAGATGTCTTGACCTCACTCGTTCGCCTCAATAGTGATCTAGGCCTGACGATTGTCTTGGCTGAGCATCGTTTAGAGCGTGTTTTGCCCTTTGCGGAACGGCTGATCTATTTGCAACAAGGCGGTACCTCGTTGATCAGTGGTGAGGTGCGCACTGTTTTAAGGCAGATCGACCTCGCACCGCCATTGGTGCAAGTGGGTAAAGCGTTGGGCTGGCAACCATTGCCCTTGACGGTCAAAGAAGGGTTGCGTTTTAGTCGTAATGTTCCGCTTCCCTCTGCCCAGCCGCAATTGCTACTTACCCCGCCGTCCAGAGAGCCGCTGTTGGCTGTGCGCGGGTTGCGGGTTGCGTATTCCCAACAGCATGTCTTACACGATGTTGATCTCAACATCTGGCCGGGAGAGATCGTCGTGCTAATGGGACGAAATGGCGCAGGTAAGACAACATTGCTCCGCAGTATCGTGGGGCTGGTGCGCCCCCAGCATGGCGAGATCAGGCTACAGGAAAATTCGCTCATCGGTAAGCCTGTGGCTGAGATCTGCCGACAGATCGCCTATCTGCCACAAGACCCCAATAGCTTGCTCTTTGCTGAAAGTGTGCGCGACGAGGTTTGGATCACTGTGCGTAATCATGGGCTGGAGAATGATCCAGAAATGAGAGCTCGGATAGAGCAGCTTTTAGAGAGATTGGGCCTGGCGCAGCTGGCGGATCGGTATCCGCGTGATTTGAGTGTTGGTGAGCGTCAACGAACTGCGTTGGCCGCACTGCTGATTACCGAGCCCTCCTTGCTTCTACTGGATGAACCAACGCGCGGGCTGGATTATGCTGCAAAGGAGAGCTTGCGCCACCAACTCAAAGCACTTGCACAAGCAGGCAAAGCCGTGATGCTGGTGACGCATGATGTCGAATTCGCCGCGGCCCTGGCTAATCGGGTCATATTGCTCAGCCAAGGCGAAGTGCTCGTCGCTGGTGATCCGAATCAATTACTCTCGGCGTCTCCATTTTTTGCCTCCCAGGTGGCGCGGCTCTTTCCAGGCCGTGGCTGGTCCACAGTAGAAGATGTGCTGGCCAGCCTAGAAGTAAGGGTCACCCAAGCAGGCTGAGGGCCTTTGAACTTGACGCTATAATTTCTTACCCCCACCAAGTCTCGCCTTCTGCCAGGTGAGCCTTGGCCACATCGGGGTTCAGATCGACGCCGAGGCCCGGCTTGTCGGTGATACGGATGTAGCCATCTTCGATGTAGGGCCCGTCCAGAATCAGCAGCTCGTCCATCCAGTCGCCTTTGCCTGTGACTGTTTCGCAGGCAATAAAGTCGCGGATGGAGCCCGCCCACTGGCAGGTTGCCCAGGTGTTGAGTTGGCTGCCGGTGTTGTGCGTGGCCATTGGGATGCCCCACACTTCGGCCATGTCGGCGATGCGTTTGTTCTCCAGAAAACCGCCGCTATTGCGTAGATCCGGGTGCAGGATGTCGCAGCCTTGATTAATGATGAAGTCGGAGAATTCCTGTCGGCGCCACAAATTCTCGCCGGTGCAGATAGGCACGGGCGAACTCGCAGTCAGCCGCTTCCAACTTTCGGAATAGTTGACGATCATCGGGTCTTCGAGCCACAGCGGCTTGATCGGCGCCACGGCCTCGGCAATTTGGATCGCCGTGCGCACATCATATTCCCAGTGACAGTGCACCATGATGTCGTGATCCCAGCCCAGAGCCTCGCGGCAATTGGCGTATCCTTCCTCGATCTGCCGCAGCTCGCGCACCGTCAACACGCGATTGGTCAGATCGCGGCCGGGGTCACTATCCGGAGAGGTGCGGGGAAAGCCGAATTTGTGGCAGGTGATGCCACTCGGGTTCTCCTTGACCTGGTGTGCCCACTCGGCGCAGGAACCGCGATCCAGCATGTTAGTGGGGTGCGAGTGATCATAGACGCGCACTTTGTTGCGAAATTTGCCGCCCAATAGCACCGTCGCCGAAACGCCCAAGATCTTCCCTGCCAAGTCCCATAAGGCCATCTCGATACCGCTTGCTGCCCGCATCAGCGCATGGGCTGAGCCATCGGTGCGGCTAGACCCTGTCCAGCCACGGCCGGTATTGGGGCTTTGCCCCAGCAAGGTATAGATCACATCAATCTCCAGCGGATCGCGGCCGATGAGGGCTGGCTTCAGGGCTTCGATCTGCTGCTTGACGCCGACGCCGGGGCTGCCATATGCTTCCCCGATCCCGTAGAGGCCATCTTCGGCGATGATCTTCACCAGCGTATAGGTGCGCGGCCCCTGCAGGACCATCACTTTGATGTCGCGGATCTTCTGGCGGCCTTGCTCAGTTTCGCTCAAGATTTGGTATTGCTCGTTCATGCACCTCTCCTTAACCAAGGTTCCATCCATCAATTGTTCAGATGAAAAGAAGATATGTGGAGCTACACTGCTGTCAGAAAGCGATCTTTGACCAAGATAGATTGCCCGATCCATGTTGGTCAAAGATCGGAAGAGTAGATGTTAGCGGAATGGTTGCGCCATGCCTCAGGCAGCCACTGCGGCTTTGCTGAGTGCTGGCATTTTATTAACCACATCGATCATCGACTGCAGATAGCCGATGGCATAGGCCCGGCCACGGTGGCCCCAGTGGGTATCGTCGATCATGTGAGGAACGTGATCATCGATCATAAAGCTGTTGAAGCCATTCTCCTTGAGCGCCAGCATAATTTCCAGCTTGTTCTCAAGATTCCCTTCATTGATGTAGCATTCGGTGAAGTTGTCGGCGAGGCCTTCGACATCGCGGAAGTGGATGTAGATGATCTTGCCGCGCGGGGCGAAGTAGCGAATGCCGCGCAGCACATTCTCTTTGCCGCCCATCTCCGACCAGCAGCCGATGCAGAAATTGAGCCCCACATTGGGATGGTCGTAGGCGTCGGTGAGGCGCTTGAAGCCCTCGAAGTTGCGGAAGATGCGGGCGACGCCACCAAGTTGGGGTACCGGCGGATCGTCGGGGTGAACGGCAAAGGTGACGCCATATTCTTCACCCACGGGCAGAATGCGGTCCATGTAATACTGGAAATTGGCCCACATCTCTTCGTCGCTGATCTCCCGGCCAAAGGTCAATTCATCCGCTGGGTGCTCGGCAATATTGAAGCGCCGCGAGGTGGAGCCCCCGCGGCGTTTTGCCGGCGGTTGGGTGCTCCACACGCCGCTCGGCATCCAGTGAATACCGAGAATGGGAATGCCCGCTTTGCCCATGTTGCGGATGGTGTGCTGCATGTGGTTGATCTGCTCGTCGCGCCCTTCTTCCCCAAGCATGATCTTGTCATAGAAGGGAATCGGCACGTTTTCCAGCGACATCAAGCGGATGCCGTGGCGCTCGGCTTTTTTGCGCGCTGCCAGCATATCTTCATATTCCCATTGTTTGTCACCAGGGAAATTGGCATGATTGAGCTGGATGTCATTCGCACCGAGTTGGGCGATGTAGGTCAACATCTCGTCGCTAGGGTCACGGAATTGACCGAGTGCCACGCGGATCTCTTTGGGCATGCGGTCAAGAATTCGTTCAGGCATGAGGCTTCTCCATGCGTAATACAATTGTGTTGGTCGAATGTTTATTGTAGAGGGGCACAGCAGCTTGTAGGCTGTACGGTGGATCTTACTCGATGCAGATGGGAAGTGCAAAGTGGTATGCGAAGAGACAGGGCCACTGCTGGTTGAGGTATCCAGATGGCAGGAGATACTTCAGGCACTTCCACCATCTGGATACTAATATCAATTAATGACTACGCCCCATCTTGGGGAATGTAGCCCAAGCGTTCACGTGAATTTTCTAGATCGACCCAGCGATATTTGTTGTCCGAAACGCCATAGCAAATATCGAAGCGCGGGGTGGCGGTAGCGTCGAGCGCGAGCTGGATGATGTTCTGCACGTCGCGGTGACTGCACCAGACCGCTTGGCCGGCCGAACCCTCGGCGATGTTGGCTTTGTTCACGCCACCAATGCGCAGACAGACAATCGAGAGCCCAAAGCGGTCGTGATACGTGCGGCAGAAGCCCTCGCCCCACACCTTGCTGGCGGAATAGGGTTCGGTGGGGTGCGTCGGATCCGTATGCTTTACTTTGGGAATCTCGGCGGGAATATCCGCGATGCGCCCTTCAAAGATGGCCCGATAAGGCTCCTTATATTTAAAGTAGCCCCAGGTGGCCATGATCGAACTGGCATAGACCAAGCGCTTGACTCCCGCTTTGCGGCAGGCCTCCAGCACGTTGTAGGTGCCGATGATGTTGCTGTTCAACACGTTTTCAAACGAGTCACTTGGATCGGGCACGGCGGCGATGTGCAGCACCGCGTCCATGCCATTGATCGCAGTTTGCATGGCGTCGGCATCGGCCAAATCGGCGATCATAAAATGATCGTCGGGAAGACGGGTGATGCTTTCGGCGTCGGCGCGCGCGGAACTCATGATCCGCCGCCCGCTGCCGTAAACATCATACTTTTCCGGCTGAGCGCTCAAGTGTTGGTACACGAGATTGCCGATGAGTCCATACACACCGGTGATATGGACCTTGAGCGGTTTTTGTGTGGACATAGATTTTCCTTGATTTTGTGAATAATTTTTTTGGTTAAACTGGTGGGTGCTTTCCGAATGAGAAGTCACCCACCAAGCGGGCTAGCTTACCAATTGGTGTGGCTGCCGTCGGGTTTATGGAAGTGCGGCATGTCGGTCAAGGAATGGGGATGATCCGCAACTGCATCCTCATTAAACTCGACACCCAACCCCGGCCGCGTCGGCAGCGGGAAATAAGCGCCGTTGCGCTCCAATTGCACGGGGAAGAGATCATTACCACTCTCGTTGACGTGTGGATTGATCTCCACCCAGGCGAAGTTGTTGACAGCAAAACACATGTGAATGGTTGCTGCTGTACACACCGCGCCCAATGGATTGTGCGGCATGATGTCAATATAATGCGCTTCGCTCCAGCCGGCAACCTTCATTGATTCGCTCAGGCCGCCAATGTTGCAGACATCCAAACGGCAAAAATTGGTCAATCCCTTCTCAATGTAAGGGCGAGCTTGCCATTTGCTAGACCATTCTTCGCCAATGGCAAAGGGAACATTGGTCATCTTGCGCAGACTTTCGTAGGCTTCCGGCGTCTCTCCCCGGATCGGCTCTTCTAGAAACGCCATTGTACCGGATGGAGTTTGTTGGCAAAAAGCTGCGGCTTCGGCCACACTGAGTCGATGATGATACTCCACACCCAGCGGAATCGATTTATCGAGTTTGGCGCGTAGTTCGGTAAGTCGCTCCACCGTCTCGGCAATTGAGGCGCGCGGTTCAAACATATTCTGGCGATCGGGGTCGGCATCGTATAGATCTTTGGCCCAACCGGGGATCGGCGTCGCTGCGATCAAGCGAATACACGGCCAGCCGGCATCGATGTAATCCTGGCAAATGGCGAGTGCATCATCATTGTTGAGCGAAACGGTGGGGAAGCCATAGACCCGTTCGCGGCAGGCCCCGCCCAGCAATTGGTATACGGGGACACCGAGCTTTTTGCCCTTGATATCCCACAGCGCAATGTCAATGGCACTGAGTGCACCGGTCAACACGCGCCCACCTTCGTGGTAGTTGCTACGGTAACATTTTTGCCAGATGTGCTCAATCCTCATTGGGTCCATGCCAATGAGGAAGCGGCTGAAGTGGCGGACTGCCTCGGCTTCGGCTAGTTCGCGCGATGAACAGCCACCTTCGCCCAGACCGTAAATGCCTTCATCGGTCTCGATTTTGACGAGAAAAATGTCGCGTCCAGCTTTGAGGGGATAGGCTTTGATGTCGGTAATCTTCATGGTTCTCTCTTTGCTTGTGTAACTATTCAATGGGTAATCATTAGCTGCGCCCGGCACGCGCTTGCATTCCTGAGTATACGAGCTTAGGGAGCGTAAGGTCAACCCCGCTAGCTGACATGATTACCCATCCCTAGTGTTAGCGATAGATGATGTCGCGGATGTTATCGCTGTACAGGCGGACTGTCTGGCTGTCGACCCGTTCGACGCCGGGCTGTGCAGCGGCCGCATCGGCCACGTCGGTGTGGAAGAATCGCTTCTCCAACACGTAGGGGCCGGGCCATACCACCGGCTCGAGTGGGCTGCTGCGCTGCTTCTCAATCGCTTGGCGAATCCCTTCGCGAATGCGGCGACGCGCTTCTTGCGCCGAAAGCGAGATCGCCGCGCCGCGGCCCAATCCTTGCTTCACGGCAACTGTGGTCACGCCCGGCACCAATGCTTCGGTCTCTTTGCACGCATCTATCTCACCGCTGAGGAAGATCAGAGGGATGCCAAAAGAGCCAAAATAGAGCGCGATCTGCGCAATTTCACCAATCGGCTGGCCATTTAATCGATAATAGTCAATGGTCTGGCTGCTTTGTGTGTGATTCTGGTTGCTTGTGATCACGCCAGCCATGGCGTGCTGCCCGACGATCACCACCACGTCGTATTGGGCGAACACTTCGTTCAGCCGTGGCCAGGGCGGTGATGGGCGACCGTGGAGCAACTTGGCTGCGGGGTGCAACTCTTCAAACTCAATGCCGCCCGCACCATGGCCATCCCACACCAAAATATCGGTAACCCCAGCATCCAACAGCCCTTCAACCGCCGCATTAACCTCGGCAGTTTCGAGTTTCTTGGCCTGTTCGTAATATTTGCCATCGGGATAGGATTGTTGGGTAAAGGAGACGACCCCCGCGACCCCTTCCATATCCGTAACCATAAAGACCTTCATAGAGATATTTCCTTCCTAAACATCAGAATTGGTTTGAAGCGAGCAACGGCTTACCACAACCTGTTCGTCGCTGATTCCTCATCGGGCACCAAGCGCAAGGCATTGCCCGCGTAAATCTTTGCCAATACCTCGGTTGGCAATCCCAAACTATTGAGCAATTCTTGCATACGATTATCAAAATAATCGCGGCCATAGAGAATCCGATCTTGGAATTCGATCAAGAAGTCCTTGGTAAATTCCAGATCGCGCGTGAGGGCTTTGTAGGCCGAGCCAGCCGATAGATCCGCATAGAGATTGGGGTAGTCGCGGAACATCTGGGGCACTTTGCCCCCTGGCAAGACCGGCCCGGTGGGATAGGGCTCGGTTTTGGCGCAATCATCGCCAGAGATGTGGCCCCAGAACGCGGGTGCATGGCCAATGAAGATGGTTTCGGGGCAGGCGCGCACCGCCCGCTCGAATGGCTCAATCCCGCCGCCGTACCACCAATTGGGGCGAGGATATTTGCGCCCAGTGTCAAATTCATAATCGAGATGGACCAACACCGGCAGATTGCGTTTGGCACAGTGACGATACAGGCGAATGGCATCCAGATCGTCGTACATCATGCGCAGCTTAAGCTCACCGTAGACGCGCACGCCGTGGAGCTCAATCGCCGCGTCCAGTTGATCGATCGCCTCGGGCAGGCGGGGATCAGGCGCATAGCATAGCACAAATTTGTCCGGCGCGGCCCGTTTATACGCAAGACAGCGCGAGAAAGGAATGGGATAACCCTTTTCGCCCAGCAGCATAATGTTGTTGTAGGCTGGATCATACTCGGTGGGTGGGGCCTCCCACGACAACAGCCAAGTCTTTTCGATGTTGTATTGGGCCATATTGGCCAGGAATTTCTCCAGGTTATGGTTGTGCCAATCTGGGTGATTGTGGGCATCGATAATGCGCATGTCAAAAGCTCCCCAATGATTGATGAATGGCAGGTTAGGTACGGCGATAATAGGCGTCGACTCGGTGGAAGATGGCAATGGCGTCTTCGATATCTTGTGGCCCCCAGTTTTCGTGAATTTGTAGATTAAAGTGAGCATCGATGGCCGCATGGGCATGCGGACAAGGGAAGCTGCGCGTGGCATCACCTTGATAGTCGGGGCTGCTCCAGGGATAACCCGGTGTGCCAAAGACGCGGCGTTCGACAAACCAGCTTTGGGTGTGGGGGAGGGCCGCGTGGTAGGAAGGATTCACCGGCAGCCCTTCCGCAAGCAAAGCTTGAGCATAGGCAGCTTTATCGCAGGTTGCTTGATCGGCGTGGAAGCGCATCCGCAAGAACCAGTAGACCGCTTCGGCCCCCGTCACCAAGGGAGGCAAGGAAACTGTGGCCAGTCCCTCGATCCCTTGGCGCAACTCGTTCACAATGTGCTGGCGGCGGGCGTTGGTTTCGGGTAGCTTTTTCAGCTGGACGCGACCAATTGCCGCGGCAAAATCATTCAAATTTAGGTTAAGCGATGCGACCGGATTGGTGGCGCCAGCTGCCAAAAAGAATGGCTTCCCCCGGTCCGAGTTGCGGCGGATTTCGTGATAGAGCGCTTCGCTTTTGGTAAAGACCACACCACCTTGGCTCCCCGTGGCATGATGTTTGCCCGACATGGTCGAAAAGGCACTAATGTCACCAAAGGTACCAACCAATTGACCATTGATTTTGGCCCCATGTGCTTGCGCACAATCTTCGATCACCGGTAGCTGATGCTTGCGCGCCACGGCCAGAATCCCCTCCATGTCCACAGGCTCGCCGCCAATATGCGCCACCACAATCGCACTCGTCAGCGGGGAGATCAACGCCTCCACTTGCGCTGGGCCTGTGTTATAACTCCCTGGCTCAGTGTCTGCAATCACTGGGATCAGGTTCAGCAGGGGCACCGGCATCAGTCCGCCTGGATCGGTGACCGCAGCGATGATCACTTCGCTGTAGCTGGGCAGATTTAGGGCCTTCAGAGCGACGTAGAGCGCCGTCGTACCCGAATTCACCGCATCGGCAAAGCCACCACCCATGAAGGCTGCAAACTCAGCACAATAGGCATTTTCTTCATCACCATTATAACCAGGGGCAATGCCAGTCTCAATGGCATGATCAAAAAGCGCATCGACCGCAGCTTTTTCTGCCAGGCCGAAATTCCCGCGCGGGGGAAACGGATCAGGGCGTAAGCGCGCACCGCCATGCACGGCCAGTGCACTTTGAGATATGGGAGCTAAATTCTGTGTCATCTGCCGGAGCCTTTAACTACTGTGGATGAGGTGTTGCGAGATTTTTAGGTTTCCTTAATCCATCTTGCATCAGTGGGTATGTTTCCACTGTTTACAGATAGAGCTAAGAACTGTTTTTCTCCCTGCTCTCCTGTCGCAGGAAATCGGGGGTTGGAGGAGGAGGCAATAATTGCCGAGCTGATCCGTGGTTGGGGACAGTATAGCGAATGGCCAGTGCCTGTGCAAGCTGGTGGAGCACGCTACTGGCGTGCAGGGGTAAACA
>CAZMRA010000063.1:0-5009 GCA_964568485.1 uncultured Caldilineaceae bacterium
CCACATCGACTTGCCAGCGGTTGGGATCGAGCAGCTGCGCGGTGAGCATGGTATTCTCTTGTGCGCCGCCGACAACCAAGCGAGTGATGGGGTGCAAAACACGAATGGGCATAAACCAGTACCTCGTTACCTGACAGCGTTAGTGCGCCGCGACCGATTGCAAGACCTGCAATAAGCGGGGGCCATTGACTTCAGTCGAATAGCGAGCAGCGACGGTGGCGCGGCCCGCGTCACCTAATCGCTGACGTAGGGCAGCATCTTCCACCAACTGGGTGAGGGCGGCCAGCCACTCCTCGGTGGTGTTCGCCAGAAACCCATTGACGCCATGGTGGATGATCTCCGTATTAATGCCGACAGGCGAAGCGACGACGGGCAATCCTACGCCCATATATTGAATCGCCTTAAAGCCGCCTTTCCCGCGGGTCCACGGCGTGTCGGGCAACGGCATCAAGCCAATATCAAAGCCGTGGAGATCGCTGATCTCGTTGGCGAGTTGCCAGGGGCGACAATCGAGGGTGAGGCCATCCAGTTCGATTTGGCCGCCGACGACCTCGATCCGAATCGCGTGGCTTTGGCTCAATTGGCGCAAGGCTGGCGCAATCACCCGCAGATAGTCTAGATTGCTGCCACTGCCCACCCAGCCCAACGTGATCACATCGGGCTGCGCTTGGATGTGCGGGCGGGGCGGGTACGCTGCCAGATTGATCGACGAGGGGATGATCGTGATTGCCGAATTGTATTGGTGCGCATAGTCATAGAGGGCTTGGTTGCCCACGATGACATGTCGGCTGTGACGGATGATGTCGGCTGTTTTGGCGGGCTGCTTGAGCCAACTGACCCAGCGGTTGGCCGAACTAGCGTGGGGCAGATAGATCGCATCATCAAAATCGTAGATGATCGGGCAACCGAGCCGGGCGGTCAACACCTCGAAGAGGGCCGGACCAATCGGCAAGGCTTCGCGTTGGATAAAAACAGCATCATAGCGGCGGACGCGGGTCAAATCAAGTAGCCGGTGGAGGGTGCGCTGCACAAAGTAGATAGCTTTGGTGGCGACGCCACCCGGTTGGTAGAGCCGCTTGAAGAAGGCGCTAGAATCAATAAACCGGCTGACCTCGGCGTTGATCCCATGCTCCGCCAGGTAAGGCAGATATTGATAGACTCGATAACGCGTGCTCGGCGCTTCGATCGGGTAGGGTACGACAAAGAGTACATTCACGGTAACTATGCACCGTTAACAGACTGGGCCGATTGCATCTCAATTCGCCGCAGCTCGTAGCGCAATTCATAGCAGGGGAAGAGATAGCAGAGATTCTCTTCGTAGAATTCGCGCATGGCGTTGTTTAAATTAAAGAGGTAACCCAAGGCTCGTTTGATACCATAACGCACATAGAAAGGGGGAGGAGATTTGAAGCCTAGATCCACCCGTACCAATTCAAAGTGTAATTCTCGCTGGTAGGTAGGCACTTGGCGCTTGAAGGGCGAGTTGGCCGCAAAATAGGCAAAGGTGTAGAGGCCAAAAAAACTTTTGTGCGTGGCGTCGGAATAATAGTAGGGATTAGAAAAGTGCGGAACGACGATTTCCAACTGTCCGCCGATCTTCAGCACACGCGCCAATGCCAAGAGGGTACCTTCGAGATCGGGCAGATGTTCAAAGACATGATGCGAGGTAACTCTGTCGACTGAAGCCGATGGAAAGGCATTGACAACCGTCATCAGATCGCCCACAATATCGACGCAGGGATAGTCGAGCTGGTCGATGCCAATCGAGCCAGCCACTCGTTTACGGTTGCCACACCCCAACTCCAGAATCACTTCGTTGCGCGTGGCGAGCGTTTGCAGAACTCCCTGTTTATCCAAAAAGTCCATAGGTCTCAGTTACACCTTGGCTTGTGGTCGCAAATAGTAAGTGAATAAGAGCCAGTACCCCACAATCGTCTCCCGGATTTGTGAAAAGGAAAGTCGCAGTAGCGCCCGTAGGAGGCGCAGCACCGGTTCGAGGATGAGGGTACAGAAAACAAGCACTAACCACGCCCAAACATCATAATGCTTCTGGGCGTATTGAATCCGGCTGCGCAGGGAATAGAAGAGCCGCCGTGCCTTGACTTGTCCGGTCAACCCGCCGCCGGCGTGGAATGCGCTCACTTCCGCCAGATAGTAGGAGATGAAGCCCGCTTGTTTGGCCCGCCAGGCCAGATCGACCTCTTCAAAATAGACAAAAAAGCGCTCATCAAATCCCCCGCAGGCGACAAATAAGGGGCGACGGATCAGGAAAAAGGCGCCGATAACTTGGTCGACCGAGCCACTCACTTGCATATCCGCTGCCGAGAGCAGATGGCTGGGAAAGAGTGCCGGCAACAAGCGCGCCAAGCCGGTAATTTTGCCCAGCATAACGCGCAGGGTGGGAAACCGCGCGGCCACAATGTTGGGGCGACCTGCTTCATCCACCAAACGAATGCCACAGATGCCAATCTGCGCGCTAGTGGGCTGCTCCATAAACTCAATCACGCCGCTGAGCGAATCAGCAAAGAGAAGCGTATCACAATTCAGAAAGAGCAAATAATCTGCCTGGCTGCCTGCTGCGCCCTGATTACAAGCGGCAGCAAAGCCGCGATTCTCGCCATTGCGGATGATGGTCAGCGGCAGGTCAAGTTGCTCCAAATTAGCGAGCGAATCATCACTCGAGCCATTATCCACCACGACCACTCGTTGCAGGGTGAAATTGGGTTGCTGCGTTTCAACTGCCGAGGCAAGACACCGCCGCAGCTGATCACCTGCATTCCAGTTGACGAGAATAATATCAAGGGTCGTCATGGGGTTGATTTTACTGGTGTGTTTAACAATTGTTGATATAGCGCGATATATTTCGCAGCATTGCCCGCAGCGCTAAAATGCTCGTGGGCCACCGCGATTGCCTTTCGCTGAATCTCGGCATAATGAGCGTCGATCTGGCGCAATGGCTCGCGGATACTTGCTTCGTCACCGCTTTGATAGACACAGCCTACCCCTGTTTGGCTGACTAGTTGCGCGGCCGCGCCCGCGGTGCGGTTGACGATCATGGGTAAACCCACTCCTAAATATTCGCCGCTCTTTGAAGCGATGACTGTCTGGCCCACCTGCTGCTCTAACCGACTTTCGACATCATAGTAAGAGAGTGCGGCATAATCACCTGCCTGAATATAAGCGCTCGTCTCCGCTGGTGAATTGGCTGTCACCAAACGATAATCGTCCGGCTGATAGCCAGCCTGCTGTAATGCTGCGCGCAAAGGGGCATGGGGCGAGCGGGTGACGATCACCAATTTGGTCGGTGAGAATTCGCTGCGAAAAACGCGATCGACGGCAATCAAATTGGCGAGATTATGCCACCCGCGTTTGGTGCCCAGACTGCCGACATAGATCAAGACTTTATCGGCGGCTGTGAATTGTAGCAGCTGACGTTGGTTGCGTCGCAGCTCGGCATTGGGACGAAACAGCTCGAGATTGGTGCTGGTGGCGATCGTGTGGATTTGCGGATTGCGCGTCAGGCCCCGCAGATAGTCGGCGAAGGTCGCCGATACAGCGACCACCGCATCTGCTTGATCGAGCAACATGTGCTCGATGGCCTTCCACCGGCGATAAGCTGGGCTTTCCTCCATAAAATAGTGAGCTAAGACGGCCTCTTCCGGAAACATGCCGCGTGCGTCAAAGATCACTTTATACGAAAGTTGATGTCGAAGGCGAGTGAGCAACGCCAGACGGGTCGCATGATAACTGCGGCAATGAACCAAGTTGATCTGTCGCTGCTCGACCAATTTCGCCAAATAGCTCATTTGCCCGACAGTGTAAAAGGGTAGTTGATAGGGCTGAGAATGAAACCAGCGCGCGACGGCTGGAATCCAACGATGCTCAAAGCTGATTTGAAGCGCAGCCAATTGGGCGCGAATTTTTGCTAACTCGGCATAAAATGCTGCTCGATTTTTCACCCAATAGCGATTCCCTAACGGCATGCCAGAGAGCAAATGGATCGGCATTGTGCTCGCAAGCTGCCGAATCTGTTTTAATTGTTCAAGCACTTGATTATTGAAGAGACCATCAAAAACGATCACTTCTCCCCAAGTGAGATAGAGCATATTGGGTGAGTTTGGCTCTAAAACTTCGTGGACAGTCGACATACGTTCCGTTCAGGCCGCGTGGCGAAAAAAGAGATAGGTGCCCCGGTGCAATAGATTGCGCATGAGCGGTAAGAGCAGATTTTTGAGCAGCGGCTTGGGCAATTGCCAATTCGTCGCAAAGGCATACTGGATGGTGAGCGGAATTTGATACTCAACAAGCCCAGCGGATGCCGCAAGCTTTTGGAGGGTTATGCGTTTAAAACAGTTGATATGCTCTAGCGGGCTCACCGGGTTCAGCGAATTGCGGCTGCCTTTGGGCGCGCGCCAATCGAGCACGTTGAGGCGACGTTTGAGATCCGTCCCATCTGGTACACTGATTTTGAGCAATCCACCGGGTTTGAGCGAATTCTTCAACAGGCGCAGGGTCTCCAATGGCTCGGGGAGATGCTCAAAGACCTGTTCGGTATTAATAAAATCGAATTGGTAATTGGGCAGTTTACTGTCGTTTAAGACGGTAATCCCATACTGCTGGGCGTACGCAATCCGTGATGGTGAGAGTTCCGTGCCATACGCTGTCGTGCCAAATGCTTGGGCCATGCGCGCCCATTTTCCCCACCCCATGCCATAATCTAAAAAAGTTAGGGTATGGGGACTTTGGCCCAGTACAGCCATCACTTGCATAATTTCTTGCGCATAGCGACTATAGTAGGCAAGGGTGTCGCTCTGTTGGTGACGTGCAAAGACCGTTTGGGGGTCGATCCAGTGCTCGTAGAGTTGCTCCATCAGCGCAGAGTCGGGAATATACTGCTGATAGACCAGCTCACAATTCAGACATTCGACCAGAATAAACAGCTCGCCCCGCAAAGCGGCATAGTCAATGCCAGGTCCGACGGCCTTGTAGGCAGTTGTTAAGTAATCCTG
>CAZMRA010000063.1:5019-19864 GCA_964568485.1 uncultured Caldilineaceae bacterium
TGAATCGCTGGATCGTCGTAACTACAGCGATACAGTTCGCGAACTTGGGTCGTTTGGCAGCAGGGACAACGCTCTCGTTTAAGAAATGGCATGATTGGTCCGAGTCCAATGGTAGTCGCTTGTGATCTGTGTCAACTAGTAAGCACCGATTGTGCGTGTTGAGCCGGTTGTTGCCAAGCTTGTAGCCAGATTTCGAGATTGATCAAACGCCAAAGTAAGCTGCGATTGGGTCGCTGTTCGTTCAGCAGCTGAGGCAACCGTTGCCGAATCAGGGCCAAATTCAAGAATTTTCCGCTTAAGGCGTCTTCGGCAAATAATGCTGGATTCGCTTTCACCAATTTGGGCAACCAATCGTGCTGCGGAGTTTCAAAGCCGATTTTGTCCTTCCGCCAAATAATTTCCTTGGGTAATTTATCTTCCATGGCTTTCCGCAAGATCCATTTTGTCCAGCCTTGATGAACGCGTAGCGCGTCGGCTGCCTGAAACGTAAACTCCATTAAGCGATAATCCAAAAAAGGCACGCGCGCTTCAATACTGTGGGCCATCGAGTTTCGATCTTCATACCGCAATAGTTCTGGCAAAGCCACCAGGATCTTAAATCCCAAGTGTTGATTCAGCGTATCGGCCCGTTGATGTGGATATCCCTCTGGGAGCGTATCCCACCAGCGCATGGCAAAGTCCGGGAGAAAGAGCTCGGTAGAAGATTTCAGCCGCCACCAGAACAGTCGCAATTGCATGAGCAGGTTGTCGGGTATCCGAGCCAGGATCAATTGTTGAAGCAATCTGCGCGTTGATAAGCCGGTAACTTGGCCAATGTCACCCATTTCTCGCCACAATTGCGCGAGTTGCCCAGGAGACAACCACTGTTGCAGATAGATTCCGAAAGGGCGATAACCGGCCAATGCTTCGTCGGCTCCTTGCCCATCGAGTAGAACGGTAACCCCTTGTTCACGCGCTTTTTGCATCACACACCACTGAGCAAAGGGGCTCGGAGAAAGTACAGGCTCATCTTGATGCCAGACAAATTGGCGTAGATCCGCAAGTAAACGCTCGGCTGTTGGGAAGGTAAAGTGACCGACGACCCCTGGCAGGTGATTGAGTACTCTTTCAATATGGTGCCGCTCGTTGTAGCGCCCTTCGCTGTCATAGACGGCGCTGAATGTCTGTTGCCGGCCTTGCGGAAAGTTGCTGCTGCTGGCAATTTCGCTTGCGCTTAGTAAGTGGTGAATGGTTGCTGTGATTGCCGATGAATCCAGTCCCCCACTTAAACAGGTGCCGACAGGGACATCGGCCCGCAAGCGCAGCTTCACAGCATCGGTGAATAGCTCCTGATAGGCGGCAACAGTAGCTTCTGCAGAGCGTTCTTGGCTCGTGGTTGTAGTCTCTAGCTGCCAGTACCGTTCGATCTGGATTTGGGTAGCGGTAACTGTTGCTTGATGACCCGCCGGGAGGGAAAAGATGTGCTCGAAGAAGGTTGCTTGCTCGAGCGGGTTGGGCAGGATCTCGGCCAAGAGATAGCGATAGATCATTCTCTCATTGGGTGCAAATGGCATGCCATGCGGCCCTACCAGGGCCTTGATCTCCGACGCAAAGCGCAAACAGCCATCTTGGACCGCATAATGCAAGGGCTTGATCCCAAAGCGATCACGCGCTAGAAAAAGCGACTGCGTGACCGTATCCCAGATCGCCAGGGCCCACATGCCATTAAAGCGCTGCAAGCAGGCGGGGCCCCAGTGTTGAAAGGCCGCCAGAATGACCTCAGTATCGGTCTGGCTACGAAATGTGTAGCCGTAGCCCTTTAATTCAGTGCGCAGCTCTAGATAATTGTAAATCTCTCCATTAAAGACGATCCAATATCGGCCATCTGGGCTGCTCATCGGTTGATGTCCTGCTCCGGAGAGGTCGAGAATGGCTAAGCGCCGAAAGCCAAAGGCAAAATCAAACTGCCCTCCCTGCATGGTTTCGAGCACAGGCAATCGTAGCTGCTCGTCTGTGTGCGGCCCGCCACAGGGGATCACGCGGGCTTGTGCCGTATTGACGAGCAGATAACCTTCATCATCCGGGCCGCGATGGCGCAATGTCGTTGTCGCCGCCTTGAGGGATTGCAAATCGATGGGGTTTTTATCGCGCTGCCAGATGCCGAAAATCCCACACATATCATTCAAGCTCCATTAAATAGAGCGGCATAAAGCTGGACCAGTTTTTCTAACTCGTGGTCTGCATTGAGGACTTTCGCCGCCTCGCGGGCATTTCGTTGCATCGCGCGCCATTCCTCAATGGATGTCCGGTTTAAGGTTGCTGCAATCGCTGCTGGCTCAAATGAAGGGGCCACAACCCCGCAGCGATGTTGTTCGACAATGTGGGCCATGGCGGGTGAAGGCCCGGCACAAATGGCTAATCCAGCACCGATGCATTCAAAAAATTTGTTGGGCAATGCCATTTGATCATTAAAGCTTTGGGGTGGCAATACCGTGAAGCCAATATCAAATTCCGCAATTCGCTGGACGATCTGCTCCGGCGCTACTGGTTCATGGAAAAAGACTCTGCCGGGCGCTCGCTGCTGCGCGAAGCGCTTGAGCTCTTCCAGGTAGGGAGAAGACATCAACATAAAATGCAGCGAATATCGATCATCGCAGTGGGCAATTGCCTCGATCATGACTTCGGGTTTGCGATAGGGCGAAGCCGCTCCATGATGGATAATCCGCAGCTGGTCCGCGTTGCTCGTTCGTTCTGCCACCGGTGTGTATTGGGGAGCATTCAAGATGACGATTGGCTTGAAGCCAAACTCTTGCTGGTAACGCTCGGCAATTGGCTCCGCCACCGTAATGGACGCATCCGCTAAGGGTGCGTACTTGTGCAGGACATTGCGCAACATGGGTTCATAGAGCCACCAATCTTTTTTGCTTTCAAACTCAAGGGGCGCATATTCGTGAAGATCGATGACCAATTTGGCTTGATGGCGGCGGGCCAGTGCGGCAGCCAAGGCGAGTGTATTCCAATCGTTGGCATGGTAGGCATCGTGTTTGATCGCACTGAGTTCTTCGATTGCCTTCACCAAGTACCAACGCACGGAGTACCCGAAATCATAGCTGGCCGGAAAAATCCGCCCAAGATATAGAGAAGCTTGATAAATCTGCTTGATTGCCTCCAGGGGAAGCCGCTGCATGAGCGGTGTAAAATTGCCCCGTTTGAGCTCTGCCTTGATGGTGGCGAAGGATGTCGAAGGGGTCAGGTCCGGTAGCTGAATCCAGCGGACCCCAGGATCCTGCACCCAATCGCGGTGGGGTTCCCCATAGCCTGCCACGGTGAGGTCATAGTGGGGGCGGAGATATTGGATCTGCCGCAGCACTCGACCATCACGAGCAATCGGCGAGAGGGAAAGGATGCAGATCGATTTTCTGGGTTCTGTGTGCGAATTTTTGGCCATTGAAAAACTCGAAAGATAAGAGCCGTGTCTACTTTTTCTCGTATAATGCCAGCCACCAGCGATAGGTCTGTTTCGCTGGAATCATGCGGTTGAGGATCGGCCCTAGCCGTGGGCGTCGGCGGGCTCGCTGCTGCACGACCTTGGATGTGCTCCCCAGCGCTGGACGTGTATAGTTGCATTGCGGGCAGATCAGATCACTAGTGAACGCTGAACGCCTGAAATTCAATCGCTTGTCGATCCGTTGCAAGCTCTGCAGGATACGTTCCGTGCCAGAAACCATCTGAGTGAAGATGCCAGCTGCGCGGACCAGCGTCACGGAAGGATGGTGGCTGAATAAGGTTTGCATGGCTGGTTGAGTAAAGCTACGCATATGGTAGTTGCGGTGGAAACGACATCCGCAGTATGGGCAAGTAACTCGACCCGTTTCTAGCTCTTCGCAGTAAGGAACAGAAATTAATAGATACCGCCGCGTGACCCGCACCATTTCATCTAAAGCTTGGCCGTACAGGAAGACGGGCAAATGTTCAAGCACTTCGGTGGAGACTAAAGCATCAAAGGAGTTGTCGGCAAACGGCAGTGCCGCTAGATCGCTCTGGCATTTGTCTGGCCTTACCCACTGCAAAGCGGCAAAGCTGCGATCAACCCCAACAATGCGCCCCGTCTGAGTTAGCTGATTCGTCAAGACGCCATTCCCACAGCCTGCATCCAGCACAGAATGCACATCTGCTGGTAGCCAACTTGCTGTCAGCAGCGCTCGTTCTGTTTGTTCAGCTTGGTATAGATCTGGCTCCCACAGCGCTGCATTTTCGTAATAGGCTCGCTCCGCAGAGAATGACATCAGCTTTTCCTTATGTGGTAGAAGTATTGGCTCTACTCGCAACAAAGCGTTGAAACACCTGGCGGATCTGGTCATCGGAGCGCAACAAATACAGCAGATACACCCCACAAACCAGGACTGCCGCCCCGATGATTGACCATGCCGGTACTTGAACAAATTTGAGTGTCAGCAGAATAAATCCCGCCGGCAAAAACAAGAGCAAGTAATGCAGAATCAGTTGCAGTGCCTTCCGTTGCGAAACTCCTGAAAATTCCAAGATCCGAATAGTCATGTAGCCGTAGACTACCACTCCAGAAAAGCCAAATAAGGCCAAGCAGAGTCTGGGATCTCCTAGCCACCCGCCAATCAATAAGGCAAGGAGGCGCGACGCAAAAATCATGAACTGAAGGCCGAGCAAACTCTCTTGCCTATCCTGAAGATTATAGAGACTGCTGAGCGGCGCTGAGATAAACCAAAAAAATGTCCACAAGGCTAAAATTTGGCTATAAACCCCTGCCTCGGTCCAGCGTTCGCCCAGAAACAAGGAAAACAGATCATCACCGACAATTGCCAACACCAATGAAGGGAATAAACCCAGGGCAATCAGGATCCGAAAAATATTTTCAACGATCGAGGCAAGCGAATTGGTATGGATGGAGGCAGACGCCCGCTGATAGAAAACTTGGGCAATCGACCCCCCGATCGCACTCATTGGCAAGCTGATCACCCGGTTGCTAAGGGCATAATACCCAACAATCACCGGAGAAAAGAACATCGAAAGCACGAAGATGGGCAATTGCCAAGAAACCGTATTTAAGAGTGCTGACCAAGTGTTATAAAGCGGGAATTTGTAATATTGTTTTGCACTTGCCCAAACTGTGGCCCATCGAATGGGCGGCTGAGGCTGGCTTTGCTCATTCGCCCACCAGTGTTTGATGAAATAAAAGGTGGAAACAGCCGTGCCGAAAACATAGGTGTAGATGATGGCGCCGCTCGTTGGGGCCCATAATAACCCCGCAACCAGGCGCCCCCCAAGTGAAACGAGTGAGTTAGTTGCTTGCGCGATGGAAATCTGTCCAAAGTGTTTGAGCCGTGAATTCCAGACATTCAAGGCCGCCGATATGCCGGTCAGCGCCAATGCGATGGGGAATATCCATAAATAAGGTTGGATTTCAGTAAATGGTTCCCCGATGAGGGAGCGAGATATCCCTACCCAGAGAATGAGCGTCGTCAATCCACTGACTAATAAGACGACAATCAAGCTTAGGAACAAAAGTGTTCTTGCTTCTTCATGAGAAGCAGGGAGCATAATCGCTAGCTCATAACGCAAACAAACAATAACCTGCAACACGCCTAAGAGTGCAGTAAAGATGGTCGCAACGCCGATCGCCTCGGGGGCAAAGATGCGGGCAAAAATTGGAGATAACACCAGTCCTAGCACTTGCGTAAAGGTTGTCCCCAAGGCTAGTTTGAAGGTGTCTTTTGTGAAATTACCTTTGCTCATTGAGACAAAATCGCCGCAATCTGTTCACTCGCTCGACCATTCCCAAAGACTGCTGCAGGTTGCCCCTGGGGCCACCGGTGCTCCTGCACGGCGGCAATGATCTGCTCCTTATCCGCCCCAGTCAGCACATTCCACCCGGCTTCGACGGTCTCCACCCATTCGGTCTCCGGGCGTAATGTCACACAAGGCCGCGCAAAGAAGTAAGCCTCTTTTTGCATGCCGCCGGAATCAGTCAAGAGCAGCGCCGTATGCTGGAGCAAGGTCAGCATGTCTAAATAGCCCACCGGCTCGATCAGCCGCAGATTGGGGCTCAAAATATTCGAGTGCTCCGCCGTTAGGGCCGCGATTTTCTGCCGCGTGCGGGGATGAACCGGAAAAATGACCGGCTTGTCGAGGGCTGCAAAGGCCTGCAAGATATTCGTGAGATTGCTGGGCTCATCCGTATTGTAGGGCCGATGCACCGTCGCCAAATAGTAGTGATTGCGGGCCAGTTGCAGCTGTTCAAGAATGGTGGAGCGTTGTTGCGCAAGCTGGCTGAATTGCAATACCGCATCGAACATCGTATCCCCCACCAGATGCACAGGTTGGGTGATGCCCTCTTTGGCGAGCAGATCCACCGCATTTTGCGTCGGGCAAAACAGCAGATCCGCGCAATGATCGGTCAGCACCCGATTGTGCTCTTCGGGCATGCTGCGGTTAAAGGAACGCAGCCCCGCCTCCACATGGGCCACGGGAATCTGCAATTTGACCGCAGCAATTGCCCCGGCCAAGGTCGAGTTCGTATCGCCATAGACCAAGACCCAATCGGGCCGCTGCGCTTGCATGACCGCTTCCAGCGCGATCAACATTTGCCCGGTCTGTTGCCCGTGCGAACCCGAGCCAATCGCCAAGTTATCATTTGGCTGGGGGATCTGCAGCTCATCAAAAAAGACTTGGGACATGTTGTGATCGTAATGCTGTCCCGTGTGCACCAACCACTCTTCATGACCAGCCGCCCGCAAGGCGCGACTGACCGGCGCTGCTTTGATGAATTGAGGACGTGCCCCAACAACTGTCAGAATCTTCATGAATAAAACTCGGCAATCGTTGCCACGACGATGCGTAACATCTCGTCGCTCAATTCAGGATAGATCGGGATTGCCAAGGTTTCGTTGGCGGCGGCTTCACTGTACGGAAAATCACCCGCTTTGTAACCCAAGTCGGCGAAACAGGCTTGCAGATGCATAGGCACTGGATAATAGATCTCGCAGCCGATTTTCTGCGCCTTCAAGTGCTCCATCAAGGCATCGCGCTGTGCACTGCGGATGATGAATTGGTTGTAGATGTGACGGCCATTGGGCGCCTCGCTCGGTAGCCCAATCTGCTCGAGCAACCCGGCCTCGCCAAAGAGTTGCCGGTAACGATCCGCATTGCGCTGACGCGCCTCGGTCCACTGGTCGAGATAGTTGAGCTTCACCCGCAAGACGGCCGCCTGCAGTGCATCCAACCGGAAGTTGCCCCCCACAAATTGGTGATAATACTTGGGTTGCGAACCGTGTTTACTCAAAATGCTCACCCGCTCGGCCAGCGCTGCGTCATTGGTCGTTACCATGCCGCCATCGCCAAAGCCGCCCAGGTTTTTGGAGGGAAAGAAGCTAAAACAGGCCAACTTGCCAAACGAGCCAGCGCGCCGCCCTTGATATTCCGCACCGATTGCCTGCGCGGCATCTTCGATCACCGGCAGCTGATACCGCTCCGCCACCGCCATGATCGGCGCCATATCGGCCATCTGCCCGAAGAGATGCACCGGTAAGATCGCCTTGGTGCGCGGGGTGATGCACGCTTCGATGCCCGCGGGATCGATGTTATACGTGGCGGGATCAATGTCCACAAAGACCGGTTTCGCCCCCAGCCGTACAATGCTGCCCACCGTAGCAAAAAATGTGTAGGGCGTCGTGATGATCTCATCGCCGGGTTGGATCTCGAGCGCCATCAGCGACACGAGCAGCGCATCCGTGCCCGAGGAGACGCCAATGCCATATTGACAGTGCGAATAGGCGGCGACTGCTTCTTCCAAGGCTTTGACCTCTGGCCCGAGAATAAAATGCTGCGATTCGACGACCCGATCCATGGCCGCCTGAATCTCGTCGCGGATGGTGGCGTATTGCGCCTTGAGGTCAAGCAGGGGGATGGGATGTGGCTGTTTTTCTGTGCTCATCGTTCACACTTTCTGTGGAATTAAGCGCTTAGGGACCAATCTGCACCAGCGGGCTAGCTTCGTGCTCAACAGGCCTACGCCGCGGCGGGCAGTGGTTCATCTTCCGGCCAGTCGAAGCAGCGCAAGACCCCAGGCTCGACCTCGGCGTAACGCCAGCCGCTCTCCGGGCAAATCAAATTGCCTTGGCTGTCGCGCTCGACCAAGCGGTGACCATGGCGGCTCATCCAGCCTTTTTGTACCGCCGGCACACCCACCATCAGGGCATAATCGGGCACATCGCCCCGCACTACCGCACCAGCGCCAATGAAGCAATACCGTCCCAGCGTGGCCCCGCAGACAATCGTCGCATTGGCGCCAATTGTGGCCCCGCGCCGCACCAACGTGCGCAGATATTGGCTATGGCGTACGATCTGTGAGCGGGGATTGATGACATTGGTGAAGACGCACGACGGTCCACAAAAGACATCGTCTTCCAGTTCAACGCCGGTGTAAATCGACACATTATTCTGGATCTTCACATTGTTGCCGATGCTCACATCCGAGGAGACCAGCACATTTTGGCCCAAGTTGCAGCGCTCCCCAATGCGGGCACGCGCCATCACATGGGAAAAATGCCAAATTTTTGTGCCTGCCCCAATCTCACACGGCTCATCCACATAGCTACTTTCGTGGACAAAATAAGGTTTCGCTTCACTCACGGGCTTGCTCCTAAAGGTCGAGCGGTAAGGTGATGGGCTCACCATTCATCACCAACGAACGTTGCGCAGCTTGTAATACCTTCAACACCCGCAACCCACTTTCGCCATCGGTAATCGACGGCTGGCGGGTGGCGATCGCCTGCAGAAATGCTTGGCATTCGAGGCGCAGCGGCTCATCCGGGGCAAAGTCCACCAATTCGCCTTCGCCTTTCACCGGAATCGGCTCACCTTGTTTGACATCCACTCGTTGATCGTAGAGCACCAATTGCTTGGATACATCGTCAAAGCTGGCCATCTTCTTCGAGCCGATGACGACCAGACGCTGCTCTTTGAAGGGATGCAGCCACGAGACATGAATGTGGGCGCGCACGCCATTATCAAACAGCAGATTGGTGATGGTCACATCCGCGATGTTGGGCTGGATGTAGCTACCGCCACAGGCGATCACCTGGAAGGGCAGATCGCCCACCAGCCGCAGGATTACCGCGATGTCATGCGGGGCAAAACTCCACAAGATGTTCTCTTCAGTACGGATTTTACCCAGGTTCAAGCGATTGGAATAGATGTATTGGATTTTGCCCAGCGCCCCGGTGTTGATCAGCTCGCGCAGCTGCACAATCGCCGGGTGATATTCCAAGACGTGGCCGACCATCAACATACGCTCATGGCGCCGCGCCAGTTCGACCAGTGTTCGCCCTTGCTCAAAGGTGAGGGCCAGCGGCTTTTCGACAAAGAGATCTTTGCCGGCCTTGAGCATCTGCTCGGCAACGGTATGATGGGTCTCCGCAGGCGTGGCGACCACCACCCCTTGAATCTGCGGGTCGTCGGCCACCTCGGCCAGTGAGGCCACAATACGCGCTTCGGGTGCAAGTTCCGCAGCGATGGCCCGCCCTTGGGGCGTAAGGTCACAGACAGTGTGCAGCACGCCTAGCTGGCTGAAATTCCGCACCAAATTCCTGCCCCAATACCCACAGCCAATCACAGCGATGGTTTTCATACGTTTGTGGGGTCCTTTTCTGGGGATGTCGGCCACACAAGCAGCAGCTTGGTGCCTTCAATCTGTAAGCTTGGCAAAAGGGGATCGTCTGTATGGATTACCTCGATCCCACGTTCAATGCAGGTCAACCGGCAGATTTCGGCGATTTCACCCTCGCCGACGATACGAACTTGATTGTACCCTGCGTTGCGGACTTCTTTCAACAAGGTTTTCGCACTTTCTCGAGTCAGCCGGTAAAGCCGCATCGACGCTTCAACATATTCACTGGCCAAGCGCGCTTTGCGCGCAATGCCTTCGGCAGTCAACAGATAGCGCCATTTCCAGCGATTGATCCGGCTGATCTTGACATAGCCTTTTTTCGACCAGCGTTTCAAATACCAATTGACTGTGCCCACCGCAACACCAAGCTGCGCTGCGAGATCGGCCTGGGTGGTTTCGGGCGATTCTTCCAGCGCTTCTAACAATTGCAGTTCGTTGGCGGCGTTGACACTCTCTTCGACCATGATGCTTCTACAATTCAATCATTGAATTCAATGATTGAATTGTAGGGGCTTTGGCAAAGGTTGTCAAGGCCAGGTTGGGGCTTGATCGTTCTCTATCTCTAGTGTAGGATAGTCCCCATGTTACGCATGCTCAATACCACTCGTTATCTGACGCCGCTGCGCGAAGGTGGTTCATTGCCCGCCATCGTCGAGGCGGACGACGGCCAACGTTACGTGATCAAATTTTGCGGGGCGGGGCAAGGGCCCAAGGTGCTGATCGCCGAGATCATCGCCGGAGAATTGGCGCGTGCACTGGGCTTTCGGGTGCCAGAATTGGTTTTGCTCAACCTGGACCCCGTGTTTGGCCGCCAAGAACGTCACGATGAGATCCGCGACCTGCTCAATGCCAGCGTCGGTTTGAACCTGGGTATGGCCTATCTATCCAGTGCGCTTGCCTTCAATCCGATGGCTGAGCCACCGGTGACGGCTGAATTTGCCTCGGAACTGGTCTGGTTTGATGCCTTTGTCACTAATGTGGATCGCACCGCACGCAATGTCAACATGCTCGTCTGGCAAGACGAGGTCTGGTTGATCGACCACGGGGCCGCGCTCTATTTTCATTATGACTGGACGGATTATCAGAGCCGCGCTGAGTTACCCTTTGCCCGGATTCGCGATCATGTCCTGCTCGATCGGGCCAGTGAATTGGCAGCAGCCGATGCCCGTTTGCGCCAGCTATTAACACCCGAGTTGCTCACGGCGACGGTGGATCTAGTGCCAGAACAATGGTTGGGTGATGAGCCCCAGTTTGCCGATGTCGCGGCCCATCGTCAAGCCTATGTCGATTATCTCCAGCGCCGTCTGGTATCCTCGAAGTTTGTGGAGGAGGCCATCCGTGCCCACGCTGAGCGCGTATGATTATGCGTATGTGCGGGTTGTGCCGCAAGTCGAATTAGGGGCTTGTTTTAACGTCGGTGTGATTCTCTACTGTCGACCGCGCCGCTTTCTGGCAGCTCGCATCCTGGCGGATGAAGCCTACTTGCAGCAAATTGTGCCGATGATCAATCCGCTGACCTTACGTCAGCATCTTGAACTCATTCCGCGCATCTGTGCGGGCGAAGGGCCAATTGGGCGGCTCGGCCAGGCCGATGCCTTTCATTGGCTCGTTCACCCCCACAGCACGGTGATCCAAACTTCGCCGGTGCATACCGGCCTCTGCCAAGACCCAGCAGAGGCGTTGGAAGCGTTGGCGCAGTCGCTCAAGGCCCAGCGCTAGGCTTATGCCCAGGCGCCCTTGGCCATCATTCCGCCATCCACATTGACATGCTCACCGGTCATAAAGCTGGCTTGATCGCTGGCCAAAAAGAGCACCACATTGGCAATATCTTGGGGTTGCCCAATCCGCCCCAGCGGGTGGGTACGGGCAGCCTCGTCACGCAGCTCCTCGACGTTACTGCTGCCGGCTAGCGCCAAGGGTGTTTCGATGGTGCCGGGATTGATTGCCAAGACGCGAATATTGTCTTTGGCATATTCTAAGGCCAATTGACGGGTGAGCGAGAGATCGCCGCCCTTGCTGGCCGCATATGCCGAAACGCCCAACGCCGATTGCAACCCTTGCACGCTCGCTGTATTGATGATCACCCCACCACCGCGCTTTTTCATCTCGGGCACCGCATATTTGGTCATTAAAAAGCGGCTCTTAAGATTGACATTGATGATGCGGTCCCAATCCTCTTCGGGCAATTCGTGGGCAGGTCGATAGCTGCTCTTGGGCTGGATGCCCGCGTTGTTGCAGACAATATCCACCCCACCAAAGTTGTCAACCGCTTTTTGCACCAAACCCTGGCAGGCGGCTGCCTGGCTGATGTCGGCATTCACATAAATCAAGCGACCCGCCAACCCCGCGGCAGCATCGCTAATTTCTTTTCCGGCGGCATCGTCAACATCGGCGCAGATCACATTGGCCCCGGCGCGCGCAAAACTCAAGCTAATGGCTCGGCCAATACCTTTGGCCCCACCGGTGATGATCGCAACTTTATTGTCAAACTCTCCCATAATCTCCTCCTGATTGTGACAGCTATTTTAGATAATCTTTTCGATGATATGCGGTAGGTTCTCAACCGGAATTGGTGGCGAAACGTTAGCCCTACTTGGAAAGCCAATGCAAATGGAGTGGCCCTGTTTCCCCATAGAAGGGATCGGTGGTTGGCAGTGGCACGTATTCAATATTCTGCAACACCCGTGGACGCTCCCCAGCCTGGCCCCTACACAGATCCGGCCGCTGCCCCGGTGGATAGCCTCCCACCACCAGCAGATCGCCACTATCACTCAGATTGTTGTGCCCCACACCGGCCGGAATCACCACGCCATCGCCCGCCTGCACAGTGACAATCACGCCTGCTTCGCCACCAAATTGCACACGTGCTCGTCCGCGGCAAATCAGTAATACCTCGTGGGCTGTGCTATGATAGTGATGAAATCGATAGATCCCATTGCGCCAAGTATCACCCCAGCCGTGCCGCCAAAGGAGCCGCTCGGCCGCTGCCGCCGGAGCGGTTGCGGGCATGGGCAGCACACCTGGATAGAGCACAAGTGGCAGGGTTGGGTGGTTGGGAATCAAGCCATCATCGGCAAAGCGATACGTGGCGACGGTCACCGGGATTGGCTGGCCTGCCTCGCTGGGTATAGTGGATCGATGGGTTGGTGTCATTGGTGGACCCTCTGCTGATCTTTCGAGTTCGTCTATTATACACGGTTTGGCTTTAACTTTGCTCTTTGAGGATGGAAAGGAACTCATGCGTACGCTGACCGCTACTCTGCCTTGCCTGCAACCACCGACGTGGGCGGTGTTGGAGAGGCAATTGTTTTCCCTAATGGATCGCTCGATCGATCCTTTCTTGGCAAAATATGTTCGTGAAGATGGCAGCTTGATCTGGCGCGAAGGGGGTACCGGTTCGCGCGATGGTGCTGACGATTTTTACGAAGCTTCGTTTAACTGGCCGCTGTATTATCTGCTGGGGGGCGATGACCGCTTGTTGCACGAAGGTCAACGCCTGTGGGATGGAATCACCCGGCAATTGACCGCTGCAGGCCATGTCCACAAAGAATACGAGCTTGGCTACGATCAATTTCATCAAGGCGAAAGCTACATCTATTTCTACTTTCTCTGTTTAGCCGACCCAACCAATCCCATCAATCGCGAACGGGCCCAGCGTTTTGCCGGCTTCTATTTGAATGAAGATCCCGAAGCGCCCAACTACGATCCCGAGCACAAGATCATTCGCGCTGCGCACAACGGCAGCGGTGGCCCACGCTGGGGCTATTCAGATGGCGAGCCATCCTATGGCTGGGCCAAAGGCATGCGCGTCTATGGCTTGCCCTTCTCCGACGTGCCGGGCATCGAACACTACGACGATCTGAAAGATCCAGAAAAAGCCCGGCTGATGGGCCAGGTAATGCAAGAACGCATGGGGCGCGGCGATGTCGCCGGGAATTTGATTGTTACCAGCTTGGTGGCGAATGCCTATCTGATGACTGGCGACGATAAATATCGCCAGTGGATCGTCGAATATGTCGATGCTTGGATCGAACGAGCTCGCGCCAACGGTGGGCTGCTGCCGGATAATGTCGGCCCGAATGGCATCGTCGGCGAGTTGATGGGCGGCAAGCCCTATGGCGGTCTCTATGGCTGGACGTGGCCCCACGGCTATTACAACATCGGCATGGCCGCCACGATCGCTGGTGTCAATGCCTTTTTGTTGACGGGCGAACAGGCCTATCTGGATTTACCGCGCAGCCAGTTGGATCACATCTGGGCACTGGGCGAATATCGCGATCCGCACACCTCGGAGATGAGTCTCTATCAGCATTGGGTGGGAAAATTTGCTGCCTCTGGCGATGTTTCCGAGATGTTTTTGGTGCCCTACCGCTATGGTGATAATGGCTGGTTCGACTATATGCCGCTTTCGCCTACCTACCCAACCGCGGTCTGGAATGTGTCGCAGGATGAGGAAGATTGGGCCCGCATCGAGCGCTTGCGTGAAGTCGAAAATTACGATTGGCGCACTGTGGTGCAATTCCGCAACAAGGAAGATAGTGGTCACGAGCAGCCGTGGTTGCGCTTTTTGGCTGGGGATAATCCTAGCTATCCGGAACAGATGTTGCAAGCCACCTATGGCTCGGTTTGCCGCCGTCTCGCCTTGATCGAACAAGATCAAGAAGATCTGACGCAGGTTTACATTCACCACTGGCAAGAGCTCAATCCTGTGATCACCGAAGCTTTGGTCCAATTGACCCTCGGAGCGCCGCAGCACATCTACAACGGCGGCTTGCTGCATTGCGCCGTGCGCTATTATGATGCCGAGCGCCAACGCCCCGGGCTTCCGCCGGATGTCGCGGCTTTGGTGGAAAGTGTCACTGCCGAGCGAACGGTTGTCCGCTTGGTGAACTTGACCCCCTTCGCCACGCGTACGGTACTGATCCAGGCGGGCGGTTTTGCGGAACATCAATTTGTGAGTGTCGATTACGAACAACGGACCAGTGACTACCCCGGCGTTCAGCAAAGCTATAGCCCCCCACCAGTCACGAGCAGCACCGAAACGCTCGAAATCAATGATCGCTATCTAGAAGTCGTGCTGCCCCCTGCCACCGAGATCAGGCTGGATCTACGTGTGGAACGCTATGTGAATACCCCCAGCTACGATCTGCCCTGGTCCTAACCAGC
>CAZMRA010000064.1:0-1619 GCA_964568485.1 uncultured Caldilineaceae bacterium
CACCAACCCTGCCAGCGCCGATCTGAAACGCTATAACTATGTCGACGAGGATCAATGCCCCACCTGTAACTATGGCGCGGTGAAGCGTACGCTCTCCCAAGAGCTGAATCTTGAAGACTCTATCTTTGGCACATCTGGGATGGATGCTTGGGGGGCGCGTTATTTTGAGGTGATCCCCGAAGCTTCCGTACCAGCCATTCATATCGAGGTCGAACCACTCGCAGTGACGCCGCACGAGCTCTACTATCACGTGCTGGCGATCAAGAATGGTGCCATTGTCAAACAATGGTCGCATGAAGGGAAAGACTTTTCCCTAACTGTTCCCAACATCGACCCGGTCTATGACCAGCTCGCGTTGATCGTCGTCAGCCATGAGCATAAGGTTAATTTCGAGTACGGCTTTAACCTGATGGATGGTATCTTTATCAATGGGCCTACCAACCAGCTGCCAGCTATGGTCGGCGAGGAAACGGCACCGCGCAAGTTCATCCTGCAGCTCAGTGTTTTGGGCAAAGATGAACAACCTGTGGCGGGCATCGACATCAATGAATTTACGATTACGATTGGCAACAACGTGATCCACCCACCGGCGAACGCTGCTGACGATCCGATCATTGCTTCAACCTATGTTGGTGGCCAATATTGGATTGTGCTGCGTGCCCCCACCAGCCCTGGCTGCGTCAAGTGCGACTTGACTGTCCAATATGCCGACCACACCGATACTGAAATTGAAGCGATTCAATATGGTCCGGTGCCCGATGTTGATAACCAAATCATCATCGACCGCTCGGGCAGCATGATCGGCGAGAAGATGGTTTCGGCCAAAGATGCCGCCAAACTCTACGTCGATTCGTACAATGAAGGTGATCGTATCGGCGTGATCAGCTTTAATGAGCAAGCCGCGATAGAGTTTGCCCTTGCAACTTGGTCCAATCTCACCCGCCAGCAAGCCCAGACTGCAATTGCGGATATGGACGCTCCGGTTGGGGCCACCGCTATTGGCGCGGCGCTACGTCTCGGCATGCAAAAATTGATCGACCAGGCGAGTCCCAACCCCGCATGGGTGATGGTGCTACTCTCCGATGGCATGGATACCGCGGCAGATACCAATGACCACATTCCGGCGTTCCTAGATGAATATGAGAAGCGCAAAAAGGCATCCGAACAGATCCCAGTGATCCATAGCATTGCCATCGGGGATGATGCCGATGGGGTCGCCTTAGAACAAGTAGCACAAAAATCTGGTGGGCAATTCCAATGGCTGCCCGAGCCAGACAGCCTGCTCGCTGCAGATACCAACGCCATCCATGCCGACCCCTTGCAACTTGAACTGGCCGAGATCTACCGCGTCTTTGCCGAGACCGTGATGGGGGAACAGCAGATCTACGCCGCCACTGACGTGATCAATAATGCAAATAGCAAGACCCACCTTGTTCAGGTGGATGGTGGCGCCAGCGAAGCGATCTTCTCATTTGCCTATCAATATGTCGGGTTTGGAATTCCCGTCAATGTGAAGATCTTCCGGCCCGATAACACTCAGCTACCTCCCCCCAATCTCGTAGCTAGCAACCATTATCTCTGGCGTGTTCCGAGTCCTCAGGGCGGTCAATGGCGTGTGG
>CAZMRA010000064.1:1629-19777 GCA_964568485.1 uncultured Caldilineaceae bacterium
TCAGTCCCATCATCCCTGGCGCAATGGCTGCGGCAGCCGTAGCGGCGCCCGATGCAGACCAGACCAATTACTTAGTCGAGGCTGCAGTGCAAAGCGATCTCGCCATGTCGGTCTTCCTCGGCCTACCGCCCAACGATCGCCTTGCTGGCAAACCAATGCCCCTGCTCGTGCTCCTGGCCGATGTTGCCGGCATCACTGGAGCGGCTGTCCAGGCTACAGTAGAGCGCACAGGTGAGGTCATTACCCTCTTTGATGATGGCTTGCACGGCGATGGTGCGGCCGGAGACGGGTTCTATGGTGGGCTGATTAAGAATACGCATCAGTCCGGTGGTTACAGCGTTGTGATCGATGCGGAAGGAACTTCTCCGCTACTTGGTGCATTCGATCGCCGAGCTCGCATCTCTTTCTTTATGGCCAGCAGCCCCGACAGCGATGGCGATGGCATGCCCGACTGGTGGGAAAATGATCATGCTTGCATGAAGCCAGGTGAGCTGGACCGCGCCGATGATCCCGATCAGGATGGGCTCAACAACGCCGCCGAATTTGCCAACCACACCAACCCCTGTGATCCAGACACCGATGACGGTGGGGAAAATGACGGTTCTGAAGTCCAACGCGGGGCAAATCCCTTGATGCCAGCCGACGATGGGACCCGCCCACCGCGTGGCAAAGCTTGGCCGAGTGTTGGGAAGGTGATTCTCATTATCAGCACCCCAGAACCGGGGACAGTGGAGATCCTGCGTAGCACCACGCCTGAGGGCCCCTTCACCCCGCTTGTTGATGGTCTGACAGCAGGGATCTACGAAGACACCTCTATCACCAACGGCACGCTCTATTGCTATCAGATGGTGGTCAAGGGGGTCGCTACCAGCGCTCCGTCGGATGTCACCTGTACGACGCCTAGTACGGATCCACACCCACCCCATGGTGTTGTTGAGCCGCGGAGACCCGTAGAAGAGCCAGCCCCGCGCACCATCTTGCTCTATCTCGATGCGTCCGATGATCCAGAGCAAGAAGAGCACATGCCTTTTGATGGCGAGCTGCAGAGCAGCGAAGCCGTCGAGAGTGGTGTAGTCGATATGCGCATCTCCAATCGGGCAGACTTTGCTGACACCGACTGGGAGCCTTATCAAGTGGAGAAACTCTGGACCTTTGTGCCCGACGAAAATAACAATGGCACTGTCTTTGTCCAATACCGTGACGCGGCTGGCAATGTATCCGATGTCGCGGCGCTAACGCTGCTGATCGGCGATGCTGAGCAGGAAGAGCAGTCGATCTTCCTGCCGCTCATCCAGCGGTAAACTGATTTACATACTTGATTGACCAGTGGGGATCATGTTCAGCATGATCCCCACTGGTGCGTGCCGGCACCCCAACCACTTCTCCTGCGGTCGATAGCCTACCAGCTTTTCTGCAAATTGCGAGAGATCCCATGTCCAATGTACAATAGGATAACTTAGCCATTCCACGCGATCATTTGCAGCGTAGACCTGCCCAGGCTGCCATCAGCAGCATCCTTTGCAACGTATCATTGAATCCGCATCAGGAGGAAACAATCCATGACGGTTACGAAAGAAGCCACTTCCCAGTACAAGGTCATTGGTACCCGTCCCATTCGGCATGACGGGGTGGACAAGGTAACTGGTCGGGCCTTGTACGGCAATGACATTCACCTATCCGGTACTCTTTATGGCAAATTCGTGCGCAGCCCCCATGCTCACGCTCGCATCGTGTCGATCGACACAAGCGAGGCAGAGAAATATCCGGGCGTCACCGCTATCGTAACAGCCCAGGATCTGGAAGAAGCCGAAGACAAAGTTCAGGAGATGGGTGAAGATTCCGCCAACTTGCGGTGGCTGAGCGATAACATCTTGGCCCGCGATAAGGTTCTCTACCATGGGCATCCCGTGGCAGCCGTTGCGGCAACCAGCAGTCACATTGCTGAAGAAGCAGCTAAGCTGATCAAAGTGGAATATGAAGTACTACCCTTTGTGCTCGACTGCAAAGATGCCATGGCCGAGAATGCACCCATCCTACATGACAGTCTGCGGACTGATGAAATGGGCAAGACCGGGGACAAACCGACCAACATCGCTGCCCACATGCAGCACAAGCGTGGTGATTTGGAGAAGGGTTTCGCCGAGGCCGCCGTAGTGGTCGAGCGTGAGTTCAAGACCGCGATGGTGCATCAGGGGTATATCGAACCTCATGCCTCCACTGCAATCTGGCGCCATGATGGCCACGTCTTGGTTTGGACGAGCACGCAGGGAGCTTTCAGCATTCGCGATCAAGTCGCCAGCTTGCTGCGTCTGCCCGTCTCCAAGGTGCGCATCACCCCCACGGAAATTGGTGGTGGGTTCGGCGGTAAGTTTACTGCCTACACCGATGTACCGGCGGCGCTCCTCTCGAAGAAGAGTGGCGGCAAACCGGTCAAGATGGCCATGACCCGCGCCGAAGTGCTGCTCGCTACCGGCCCGACCTCGGGTTCGCACATCCACGTCAAGATGGGTGCGGATAAGAACGGGAAAATCACTGCAGCGCAAGCCACGCTGATCTACGAAGCTGGTGCCTACCCTGGTTCACCCGTCGGTTCGGCTGCTGGCGTCATCCTCGCGCCCTATCGCTTGGAAAATGTGCAGATTGATGCCTACGATGTTCTCGTCAACAAGCCCAAGACCGCTGCGTATCGTGCCCCAGGTGGTACCAATGCCGCCTTCGCTTCGGAAGTTGTGATCGACGAATTGGCAGAAAAGCTTGGTATTGACCCGCTCGAATTCCGCCGTATCAACGCTGCGGTAGAAGGCGATCGTCGCCCCGATGGCCCAATTTATCCCCGCATTGGTATGCTTGAAACTGTTGAAGCGGCGCTCAATCACCCCCACTACAAGGCACCGCTGGAAGGCAAGAATCGCGGGCGCGGGGTAGCCTCCGGCTTCTGGTTCAACGGCAGCAACGAATCGAGCGTCACTTTGGTGTTGAACAACGACGGCCGGGTCAGCCTGACCGAGGGTTCAACCGACATTGGTGGCTCACGCGCCTCCGCGGCGATGATGTTGGCAGAAACGCTCGGTATCTCGGTGGAAGATATCGATCCGCAAGTGGTCGACACCGACTCGATTGGCCTCACCGGCGGCACGGGTGGTAGCAGCGTTACCTTCAAGCTCGGTGCAACCATCCACGAAGCGGGAACGCAATTGCGCCAAAAGATGAGCACGATGCTGGCGGAATTGTGGGAAGCCGAAGCCGACCAAATTACCTTTGCCAATGGCACCTTCTCACACAATGGGAATAGCGCTACCTTCCAAGAGGCGGCGGAGCAATTGACCAAGCACTTTGGCCCCGTTACGGTCAATGTGTCGATGCGCCCACGTGGGGCTGGCCCCGCCTTTGGCACCCACATTGTAGATGTCGAGGTCGATCCCGAAACCGGCAAGGTTCAGATCCTCCGCTACACCGCTACGCAGGATGTGGGTAGAGCCATTCACCCCAGCTATGTAGAAGGGCAGATCCAAGGTGGTGTGGTGCAGGGCATCGGTTGGGCGTTGAACGAGGAATATTGGTACGACGCGGCTGGGCATCTGGCCAACGCCTCACTGCTCGATTACCGCATGCCGACCGCGCTTGACCTGCCGATGATCGATACGGTGTTGGTCGAAGTACCGGCCCCGACCCATCCGTTTGGGGTCCGTGGCGTTGGTGAAGTGCCGATTGTACCGCCAGCTGCGGCGATTGCGAATGCGATCTATAACGCTGTTGGCGTGCGCGTCACCGACTTGCCGATCAACCCACCGACCTTGCTCAAGGCGATCCAAGAAAAGGGCAAGTAAGCTCTAATTAGTCTCACAATCTCCTCAAATCTCCGAGTCATGAGAGATTCGAGGAGATTGTGATCTTTATATGATTCTGTACTCGTGCCCGGTTGCTTGTTCATGCCGGGCATTTGTTTGTTATTGTATAGGTCTGTTCTTTCAGCGCATTACACAACTGACGAAAGTAAGAGCGACGATGAATATTCTTTTGACTGCTGCGGCTTCGCCCATTGCCCAAGCATTGGTCGCCGGGCTGTCCGCGGATCACACAATCCGCTTAACCGAACGTAGCTCGGTTCCCGATCTGCCCCAGTTGGCAGTCAGTTCCCTGAACCATGACTTTTCAACCAACCTACTGGTGCGCGGCCAAGATGCGATCATCCACGTGGCTGAGCCATTGCCCAGCGATAACGACATCACCCAGCTAGATTATCTGACGCGCTGCACCTACAATCTCTGCCGAGCGGCTGTGGAAGAAGGCGTGTCCCGGCTGATCTATCTCAGCACGCTCGAGCTGATGACCCCTTATGATCCCAGTTATGTCGTGAGCGAACGCTGGCGGCCACGCCCATCTACAGCGCCCACACTGCTGGCCAAACACCTGGGCGAGATGGTCTGTCGCGAATTCGCTCGTGAAGGCAAGCTGGCCGTCACCGTGTTGCGCCTGGGTACGCTGACCGCCGACGATGCGGAAGCAACCCCGACGGCACTCAGCACTGCGGATCTCACCCAAGCGGTCACGCAGGCTTTACACGCGGAGACTGGAAACTGGGCCGTTTTCCACATCCAACACGCTGGTGCGAATGCCCGTTTTTCGACGGCCCTAGCAAAACGTCAACTCGGCTATACACCCACTTTTGCCCAAGCTTAACCCATACAAAGCGAACTGACTTATGAAAAAGATTCTGATTCTCGGGGGCGCGGGTATGCTTGGCCCCTATGTAGTCCCTGCCTTACAAGACAAGTACGAGCTGCGCGTCACCGACATCAAACCGATGCCAATCGAGTTTCGCGGTGAATTTCGCCAAGTTGATATTGCTTCCCCCGAGCAAGTGATGGATGCTGCCGAAGGGATGGATGCGATCATCAATCTCTCGGTACTCCGGCATGATCGGCAATTGGCGTTCGATGTCAGCACGTTGGGTTGCTATAACATGATGCAAGCCGCCGTCGCCCATGGCATTCGGCGCGTCATCAACACCGGCCCCCACTTCACCATTGCTGGCCCGACGTATGAACACTTCGATTTCGGCTTGAATCCCGACATCCCACCGCAACCCGGCACCAATCTCTATGCGCTGACCAAAGCGCTCGGACATGAGATCTGCCGCGTCTACACGGAACACCACGATATCTACGTGCAGATGTATCTCTTCTACATCTTCCGCGATCCCAACAACGCCGACAGCATGAAGCGGTGGGACACGGAAATCCCGTGGGTGATCTCGTGGCAGAATGCCGCGCAAGTCTTCCCGCTCGGCCTAGAGATTCCGTTCGAGCAATTGCCATCCCGCTTCGAAACGTTTAATATCTTGGCCGATCTACCCCATGGGCAATTTGTTAACGACAAAGCCAAACGGATCCTCGGCTTTGAGCCCTGGGCTGATCTGACACCGATCTGGCAACAAACCCCGTAAATTCGCCACCGAAGGCGTAGCATCCGCAACCACAATCAGCAGGCTGTGGATGCTACGGTCGTTCTGGATCTACTTAAGCTGTTCGAACCTACTCCCCATATACAGTCCCAAAGGAGGAACCATGCAATTTGGTGCCGGCAAATACACCTATGAGCTTGTCGAAGGCTGGGGCAAGTTACCAGCGGGGTGGTCTTTCGGTTGGATTCCGGCGGTCGCCTGCGACTCGAAAGACAATGTCTTTGTCTATTCGCGCAGCGAACATCCCCTGGTGATTTTTGATCGCGATGGCAACTTTTTGGATGCCTGGGGTGATGACGTGCTGCAAGATGCGCATGGCATTTTTATCGACGATGAGGACAATGTCTTTTGTATCGAACGCAATACCCACTGTGTCCACAAATTCGACAAAAATGGCAAGCTGCTGATGACGATCGGCACGCCCGGTCAACCAGGTCGTAATCCCGGCGATCCATTCAACTTGCCGACCGATCTGGCCCTCGGACCCGATGGGAGCATCTACATCTCTGATGGTTATGGGAATGCCCGCGTGCATCATTACAGCGCCGACGGCCAGTTGCTGAAATCCTGGGGCGAGCCAGGCAGCGGCCCTGGTCAGCTCGATCTGTCGCACAGCGTGCGTATCGACCGCACAGGGCGGCTCTGGGTCTGCGACCGCAACAATGCCCGCATCCAATTCTTCGACCTCGAGGGCAATTATCTGGATGAATGGCCTGGCCTCGCCCACCCCGACCAAGTTTATCTCGATCCTAATGAGGATGTTGTCTACATTGCTGAGCTGGATCAGCAAGTGAGCATCTACACGTGGGATCGGCAATTGCTGGCGCAATGGGGTGGCCGGCAGCGGCTCGACAAGCCGGGCTCGTTTGGCGGTTGCCCACACGGCATTTGGGTTGACTCGCGCGGTGATCTTTATGTCAGCGAGGTGCAGATCGACCACCGCTTGCACAAATATGTGCGCATCTAGCTCAGCCTCAGTGAACCTAGTTGAATACCAAGGAGGCGGGATGGCCGAGTGCGCTCTGCAATCCCGACCTCAGGCTCTATACAAAGGAATCACGCATGACGTTTGAATCCGCCTTTACCATGGACACCTCCAGCATTAAGTTTGGCCCGGGCGTCACCCGCGAAGTGGGGGCCGATATGGCTGCCTTGGGCGTCAAACGGGTGATGGTGGTGACCGACCCACGAATTGCCAAGTTGGAGCCCGTGGCGATCACGCTCGAATCGTTGCGGGCTGCTGGCATTGATGCGGTACTCTTCGATGCTGTACGGGTCGAACCCACCGATGCTTCATTCAAAGCCGCCATTCAATTTGCGGCCGAGGGCCGCTTTGATGGCTTTGTCGCGATTGGCGGCGGGTCGAGCATGGATACAGCCAAAGCTGCCAATCTCTACAGCACCTATCCCGCCGATTTCCTGGATTATGTTAACCCACCTATCGGCAAAGGCTTACCCGTGCCAGGGCGCCTCAAGCCGTTGATCGCGATCCCGACCACCGCAGGCACCGGCAGCGAGACCACTGGGGTGGCGATCTTTGATTTTTCCGAAATCCACGCTAAAACGGGAATTGCGCACCGGGCGTTGCGGCCAGTGTTGGGCATCATCGACCCGGATAATACGCGCACCCTGCCCAAGATGGTCGCAGCCAGCAGCGGCTTGGATGTGCTGAGCCATGCTCTGGAATCGCTCACCGCGCTGCCGTACAATCAACGTCTCGCGCCCAATGAGCCCAAACTGCGGCCCGCTTATCAAGGGGCGAACCCTATCAGCGAGATTTGGGCAGGCAAAGCGCTAGCGATGATGGCGAGCAATATAGTGCGAGCGGTGGATGATCCGGAAGATGATGAGGCGCGCTCCCAGATGTTATTGGCTGCTGCCTATGCGGGCATCGGCTTTGGCAATGCGGGCGTTCACTTGCCTCACGGCATGTCGTACCCAGTCTCGAGCATGGTGCGTGAATTTGTGCCCCTGGGATATCCAGATGATCACCCCATTGTACCGCACGGTATGTCGGTGATTCTCCATACCCCGGCCGTTGCCCGCTGGACCGCGCCGACCAATCCCGAATTGCATCTCGAAGCAGCCCGTTTGATGGGGGCCGAGACACGCGGAGCCACGCCCGAAGATGCCGGCGAGATCTTGGCGAATGCGGTGATCGATATTATGCGCAAAACGGGGATGCCCAATGGGCTAGCGGCGATCGGCTTCAGCGCTGCTGATGTGGATCGCTTGGTGGAAGGGACCTTGCCGCAGCACCGGGTAACCAAACTTGCGCCCAAGCCCGCCACCCCAGAGGACTTGCGGCAGCTCTTCTTGGATTCGCTGACCCTGTGGTGATAGGGCACAACCCTTTTGCCGCTTGCTCAGCGTTGGGCCAGCACAAAGAGCACGCGGTGGCTGTGATCCCGTTGATGGGGTGGCAATGGCGTTAACTCATCGAACGGAGATGCCGTAGTCAACGACTGCGGCGCTAATTCGGGAGGTAATGGCAGCAAACGTCCATAAGCCAAGCGTTTTAGAAGCCGAGCAACCAACGTATCACTAGTCAACAGCGGCACGCGACGTAGCAACTTACGGACGTGTGCCGCTGCGCGTTGGCGTGGGGAAGTTTGTGTAGAGACCGGCAGCGCCCCATAACAGTGGAGCGTACTAAAACCAGCCGCCGTCAATTGCGTGCAGAGGCTGGCCAGATCAGGATAATCAACACTCAAAACACCGGGGACAAAGTGAGGCCAGTCCGGATTGCTGGTGCCAATCAACAACTGGCCGTGCGGGCTCAACACACGGTGGCTTTCCCGCAGAAAATGATCCAACCGGGGCAGATAATAGATGGCCTCAAACGAGAGAATCAGGTCGAAGGCTGCGTCGGCAAAGGGCAGCGTTTGGGCATCAGCGCTGAGCAACGGCACCCGTTGGCCATAATGCTGCTGAGCCGTCGCCAGCACGCCGTAGGTCAAGTCGCAGCCGACCAACTGTTCCGCCGTACTAGTCAGAATCCCCAATCCGATTCCCGCGCCACACGAGACTTCCAAGACACGCCGACCGGTTGCCAAATGTGCACCCAGCGCATACCGTTGCTGGATACGTGCCATTTGCTCGGCGTTCAACCGGCTGGCGGGCAATTCGGTTACAGCGGTGAAGTCCAATGTGGTCACGAAGGGCTTAGCCGCGGAGCAATTCTTGCAGGCGTTGCCGGGCAGCGTTGGGATCGGCCTTGCCTTTGGTGGCACGCATCACTTGGCCCATGAAAAAGCCGAAGAGCTTCTCCTCGCCTTCACGGTAGCGAGCAACCTCACCCGGATTAGCCGACAGGATGGCGTTGATCTCATTGTCAATCACGCTGGTATCGCTGACCATGCCCAACCCTTCGCGCTCCACAATTACCTGCGGATCATCCCCGGTCGTGAACATGGTTTCCTGCACTTTTTTGGCCGTTGCCGGGCTGATCACCTTTTGATCGACCAGGTTGAGCAAAGCCGCTAATTGCTGGGGTTGGACGCGCACCTCGCTGATCTGGCGCAGATCTTGGCCCTCGCCATCGGCATAGAGTAGCCGGAAGAACTCGGTGGTCATCCAGGTGGCGAGACGCTGGGGTTTCCCGGCTTCGGTGCCATAAGCAGCCACGGTGGTCTCAAAATAGCTAGCAACTGCACTTTCTGCGCTGAGAATATCGGCCTCGGCGCGGCGCATGCCCCATTCTTGCTCATAGCGGGCCCGCTTGGCGTCGGGCAATTCGGGCAACTGGGCCCGGATCGATTCAATCCACGCCTCGCTGACCTTGACCGGCGGCAAATCAGGTTCGGGGAAATAGCGATAGTCGTGGGCGCTCTCTTTGCTGCGCTGCAACACTGTACGCTGGCGCGCCTCATCCCACCCCATGTTGACTTGTTCCACCTGGTCGCCGGACTCGATCAAGTCAATTTGGCGGTCATATTCATAGGCAATGGCCAAACGGACGGACCGCAAACTGTTCAAGTTCTTGACTTCGACCTTGGTGCCATATTCATTGCGGGCCTTCTGCTCCAGAGTGCGGACGCTGATATTCGGTTCACAGCGCAGGGCACCCTTTTCCATGTCGCCACTGTTGACGCCCAAATAGCGTAGAATCATGCGCAACTTCGTCAAATAGGCGTAGGCCTCTTCGGGACTATGGATATCGGCCTCGCTGACAATCTCCATCAAAGGCGCGCCGGCCCGGTTGAGATCAACCATCGTATACTTGCCGACATGCAGCGTGCGGCCCGTATCTTCTTCCAGATGAACGCGGCGAATGCGGATGCGTTTGGTTCGTCCATCGGGTAAATCGATCTCTAGCCAACCATTTTCGCAATGAGGATATTCATATTGCGTCACCTGGTAGCCCTTGGGTAGATCGGGATAGTTGTAATTCTTGCGCGCGAAGATCGCCGTCTCGTTGATCTGGCAATTCAAGGCCAAACCGGTTTTGATCGTCGCCTCGACCGCGGCGCGGTTGATCACCGGCAGCACACCGGGCATGCCCAAACAGACTGGACAAACGCGCGTGTTCGGGGGCGCGCCCGCATAATCGGTGGCGCAGCGACAAAACATTTTGGAACGCGTCAAGACTTGGGCATGAACTTCCATGCCCACCACCAATTCGTAATTGGGCGTTGCATCTGTAGATTGAGCTGTCGAGGCAGAGGTTTGGACCGTCATGGCGTTTCTGTGGAACAGGCGTGATTTAAAAGATCGTTTAATGTCGTATACAATGGTAACAGTTGACTGATCATACCAAATTCACCGCTGAACGGCAAAGATACGGCGTGATGCGGTATGTCCAGGATAAGGATGCAGAGATCCAAACCCATGAATTATCTCAAACGATCAAGCCAAGGTAGCATGGTTTTGCTCGGCCTTTGCTTGTTGATCACCCTGGCCCGCTGTAGCAGCAATTTAGCGACACCAGAAGCCACGCCGACCACACTGGCCGTAGCCACCTTTACACCGACACCAGCGCCAGTTGAAAATAGCGAACCCGAAGCGAACGCAGACGTCGTTGAACCAAGCGCTCCAGTCGCCACCATAACACCAACCCTCACCGTCACGGCGACAAGCGTTATCACTACCAACGTGATCACATCCACCCCAGTTGAGGCTGTGGCGCCGTCTCCAGTAGTGACAGACACAGCCCCGACGACTACGCCTCCAGTGCCCGCAAGCGCAGCCGATCGATTAGCCCACGGGCGAGCCTTACATCGCTATGGCGACTATGCTGCGGCCCGTACCGAGTTTGCCAGACTGCTCAGCGACAGCGCTGTTGCCCTGGATATGCAATTGGCGGCCCGCTATGAGATCGCTCGTTCCTATCTAGCTGAAGGTTCATACGCCGAGGCCTTGGCTGCGCTCGATCAATTGGATCGAGCGATTGCCGAAGCGGGCAGCGATCCGAATGCTTTTGGGGTCAAGGATCAATTTTTGCGTGCCGAGGCACTACGTGGGCAAGGTCAATATACCGCGGCCATTGCGGCCTATTGGCCTTTCTTAGAAGCCTACCCCTGGATGGCCGAAGTGGTCCAAACACGCATTGCCGAGGCTTACCGCGCGTTGGGAGATACCGACAGTGCGGCAGCGGCCTATCAACGGGCAGCAGAGGCTAGCACAGATACCGTTGCCCGGTTGATCTTGTTGGAAGACTTGGCCGAAACCTATAGCAGCGGCGGCAAGTATACCCAAGCAGTGCAGGTCTATGATGAAATTTTGGCTGTAGCGCAAAACGCCGGTTATCGCGCCCAAATGCAATATCTAGCAGGACAAGCGCTGGCGAGTGCCGGTGATCTACCTGGTGCCAGTGACCGTTGGCGAGCAGCCACCACTGAAGCCCCAGAAAATCGGTCTGCCTATCTGGCCTTGGTCGAGCTAGTCAATCGCAATGTTGAATTTGACCTCTACCAGCGCGGCTACATCGATCTCAAGGCTGGGGCCTATTTACCCGCGATAGCAGCCTATCAAGCTTATCTGGAGAGTGTGGACAGCACAGACACGCGTTATGCCTTGGCGCTGCATGAGTTGGGGCAATCGTATTTGGGGGCAGAAAATTACGCCGAAGCACTGCCCCTATTTGATCGAGTGATCAACGAATTTAGCGAATGCTCTTGTTTTGGCCAAGCTTGGCTCGATAAGGCCGCCGCGCAAGTTGGGCTAGGGGATACAGTCTCCGCCCGCCGTACCTACCGGACCTTTGCGCGCGAACACGCAGCGGACCCGCTAGCAGTCGAGGGGCTGTGGCGTAGTGGGCTACTAGCCTTACGCGAAGGCAATCAATTAGAAGCCACCACCGATTTTATGACCCTCGCCGATTCGTTTCCCGGCAGTGAACGTGCACCGGCAGCCCTCTATTCGATTGGGGTGGGTGCTATCCAAGCAGGGCTACATTCGCAGGCCGTAGAGATCTACACCCGCCTGCAACAGGATTACCCACAATACCGGTGGGATGCAGTCGCGTACTGGCTGGGGCGAGCCCATCAAGCACGCGGTGAGCAGAGCGCAGCCAATGCGCAATGGCAAACCTTGGTCGAACGAGCCCCCGACATCTATTATGGCATTTTGGCCGCTTACGGATTACGGCAGCAGCCCGTGACCAATGGCAATTCGCTGTCTATGATGACCACGATTGCTGGCCCGCCAACTCGCCTCAGCGACGATGATGGTAGCCAAGCCTTCGCCGAGCGCTGGCTTAGTGAATGGCTGCAAGTGCCAGGCAATACCTTATCGGCTTTACCCGCCGAGACCGCGGCTGACGCCGATTTGCGCATGGCTCGTTTGCTCCTAGAGTTGGATCAGCGCGGCGATGCTTTGACCCTGCTTGAGCGTGTCTACACGCGCAATCGAGATATACCCGCAGCGCTCTACGCCCTGAGTTTAGAATTTGAACGGCTTGGCACCTATCGCCTCAGCATCATAGCAATGGCGCGCTTGTTGGAATTTAGCCCAGCCCAGTTGGTGGAAGATGCACCAATCTTTTTGCAACAGCGCTCTTTCCCCCGTCACTTCCGTGAATTGATCGATCGGGAGGCAATTGCGCACAACCTCAATCCATTGCTCTATTACAGCTTGATCCGTCAAGAGAGTCTCTTTGAGGAAGGGGCGCGTTCTTCGGCAGCGGCACAGGGCTTAGCGCAGATCATCCCCGACACGGGCCAATGGGTAGCAACTCAGCTGGGCCATCCCGACTATACGAATGACATCATCTATCGCCCTTACCTTAATGTACAATTTGGGGCCTACTATCTAAATTGGGTGCGCGATTATCTGGATGGCAATATCATTTCGGCGTTGGTGGGGTATAATGCGGGACCAGGCAATGCTGCGCATTGGCGCGAGCAGTCTGGAGCAGACGATGCGCTCTTTGTCGAAATCTTAACCTTCAATGAGCCGCGCCTTTATATCCAGTTTGTCACAGCCAATCTATATCATTACACTCGTTTGTATAGATAAGTAGGAGTAACGCAACTATCAGCCAACTAAAACAAATAACAATTTGTGGACATTGACGACAACTGCCGGTTTAGCTTAACGCTAATCCTGAAGATGGTGAGGTGTCCAGGTTAGCCCTTTGCTGAGCGGGACCAAAATTCCAGGATAGAAACTTAACCAACCTTAATTCAGTATGGGAACAGGCCATGTCCGATCGCCGCACATTTTCTAACCAAATTTTCACGATCGAACGGCATATTCTTAAACAGCAGCGAGATTTTCCAGAAGCAACCGGCATGTTAACCAACTTGCTGTATGATCTGGCACTTTCTGCGAAAATGATCGCCAGCAGCACTACCCGTGCAGGGCTGGCCGATATTTTGGGCGAAACTGGTGAAGCAAATTCCCACGGGGAACAAGTCCAGAAATTGGATGAATATGCAGAGCGCACCATCTATCGCCTGAATGACCACACGGGCCGCTTGGCTGTCATGGCTTCGGAAGAAGAGCCCGATATCATTCCAATTCCCCCCAACTACCCGACTGGCCGCTACGTGCTGATCTACGATCCGCTGGATGGCTCTTCGAATATCGATTACAACGTAAGTGTAGGCACCATTTTTGCCATTCACCGCCGTCGTACGGCAGAAGGGCCGGGCACGGAAGAAGATTGCCTCCAGCCAGGGCGCGATCTAGTGGCAGCAGGCTACATCATTTATGGCAGCAGCACGATGATGGTCTACTCGACCGGGCGAGGCGTACACGGTTTTACCCTCGATCCGCGCATTGGCGAATTTTTGCTCTCCCATCCCAATATCCGGATCCCCGATAAGCCCAAATATTACAGCGCCAATCAGGGCTACGAATTGCGCTGGTCACCAGGGATCCAGCGCTACACCAGGTGGTTACAAGGGGAGAACGATCAAAACCTGTCGCTCTCGCTGCGCTATGTTGGCTCCCTCGTTGCCGATTTCCATCGTAATTTGCTAGCAGGGGGTGTTTTCTATTACCCAGCCGAAACGAAAGGTTCGGGTAAACCGCAGGGGAAATTGCGCCTGCTCTACGAAGCCGCCCCGCTGGCTTTTCTCGTGGAACAGGCAGGTGGTTATGCGTCGGATGGCACACAACGCATTTTGGACATTCAACCGACGAGTTTACACCAACGCGTCCCTCTCTTTATTGGCAATCGCTTCTTGGTAGAAAAGGCAGAAGAACTCCTGCGCCAGGAATAGCGCATTTAGGTCCAAAATAAAACAAAGCCCGTCGGGTTGATTCCGACGGGCTTTATTGTTAGCAAATGGTGCATTAAGACGTAACGATCAAGACTTCAGACCAGGCAATAAATTTCCCTTGCGCATTGGAGGTGCTTGAACCACGCACTACAATGCCTTGATCTGTCCGCTCGTAGCTTGTCTCCACAAAGATATCCCCAACCCGAATATTGAAGTGCAAATAGTTATCAAACAGATAACCATTACCAACCTCAGCCCCGTTCAGCTTGACGACACAGATCTGTTGGGTCGCAAATTCGAAGCTGAATTCACCTGCGGTTGCAGTGCCTTCTTGGAAAAACTCGTGCTGGTACTTAACGACAAGTTTGGTTGGCTCAGGCAAGATGGTTTGGACAACACGATATTGTTTGGATTGACCATCAATATCCCACCAAGCACCTTGCCCAGTGTATTGCCCTCCAAATTGGGTTGGCACTACGCGTTGCGTTGTCATAATGCCTCCTTAACCAATCAGCTGCCTTCGTTCTCATACATCATTCAACAGAACTGATGCACACCTTGGCTAAAGAAGCTGAGCCCAAGCAAGCTTTTCTCGTGATAGCGCTGCGTCAGCCGTGCTTAGGAAGCAGCAGTAATGCGTCCGCTCTTGTTCCAGATATAAGTAGCTTTGACCTGAGGCAACGTCGTCAACTCGGCCGGGTTGCTCGGATCGGTAGGCAACAAATTTGCCCGTTCGATGATCAAACGCGCTAATTCGGGATCAAACATGCGGTCTTCCCGATCGATGGCGATTTCACCTTCTGGGGTGTAATAAATCTGCATCTCGACATCTTGCGGCTTTGCCTCGACCCGCCGCACGATGAGATCTAACCGATGAAGGTGAGCCCAGTCGAAGACTTTGACACTAGTCCAGGGGCGCAGAGGATTGCGGATGATCAGCGCCTCGTCGGTCACTTCATAGGTCTGATAAAAATCCATCAACCCAACATAAATAAAGAGGGCACCCCACAGCACAAAAGTCCAGGCCGTGGCTTCGGCAAAAAAGACATCGGTCAGTTTCATCGAAAATGCCAGGATGCCAGCTATCAACATGGAAATACCGGCAGCTAAATTTCGCTGGGTACCACTAAAGACGAGTTTGGGTTCACTGGGAGCGGGTTGGACGCTCTCATACGCATTGGCAATTGCGTTTCCTCACTTTGCCATCAATTGTTTGTACTATGGACGGGCAATTAACTGCCTGCTGCGATCAACGCGAGCACAAGTTCGCGATTGCCATTCACACACCTGTAATGACACAGGAGCGACAAAGGCTTTATTTTTATCCATCCCAAGTATAGCGGACAATGAAGCCGCACCCAAATTTTAGTTGTGCAATCTTGCACAAAGTGGCTTCCGGGGGTGAAGACATGCCAACTTTCGTGAGCAAAGCTAGGCTCTTAATTAACCTGTAAACGATATCCCCGGCCGCGGACTGTGGTCAGAAAGCGCGGCGAGCTAGGATCGCTCTCGATCTTCTGGCGTACTCGGCTGACCAATTTTTCGATCCGCGCATCGTCCACTTCATCGATGTATTCTTCGCCCCAAACATTGGTGACGATCTGAAATTTATCGATGATCTTGTCGCGTTGCTCAAAGAGCAGCGAGAGCAAACGATATTCTAAATTGGTCAAAGTCTCCACTGGTTGACCATTGACGAAAACTTCTCCTCGTTCATGGTCAATGCGTAAGCGACCATTGGAGGAGGTTGTGGACACAAAACGACGCTGGACATACTCGCCAAGCAGGCGGCAAAAGGGCAGATATTTGTTTTCAACCCTAAGCACCAGATGGGCCCGCACCAATTCAGCCAGCGTTGGTTCATCCGTCACGGGGGTGCGAGCAACCAAAGCGCTGAACACATTTTGTTCGGCTTCGTTCAACTTCCGCCAGATCTTATCACATTCGAGCAGCACTTGCGGATCTTGACGCAATTGGCGGGCTACATTCTCGTGAATCTGCCATCGTTCAGAAAATTCAGCAGTCGCCCCTCCATCCTCCAAAGCCGCCTCCAAGACGCGACAAACGCCATGCAACAAACGGGGATGCCCACCTGCCCATTCGTAGATAAAATCCAGATCCGCGGCCGTAAAGTGAATATCAAAAGCGGTCATGTAACGGCGCACATAACGCTCGACGTCGGGCCGCGTTAAGGGGGCCAACCGCCATGTGTGGTGGCTAAAGAGCTCACAGAATTCAACGCAATGTTCTTCAGGTCGCTCATTTACCAGCAGGCGTTCCGTGGCCGTGACATAGGCGAGTCGGTCGTGGTAGCGGTCTTTCAGCGCCCGCAGGTTGATGAAGACCCGCGAATCAATACTGCTGAAGGGTTCATCAAACTCATCAAAAATCAGAATGAGATTTGCGGACGTCGATTGCAAGACAGCAGTCAAGCCACGATTAAAACTCAATGGCACCTGAAATTCGCTGCTCGGCGCGATCATTGTGGCGTAGGCCGCGGCCAATTCGGGCAGATCATACTGCTCTTGCAAGGCGCGCAAGACCAATTCATAAAAACCATGGTCGCTCAATTCGAGCATATGATTGCAATCAATGTAGATCGGCAAAAAGTGATTGCCCGCTTCGCCCAACTCTTGCGTCCAAACATCATGCTGAGCCAATAAGCGCATTAATGCCGATTTTCCAACATTGCTGAAGCCGACAACCTCGACCGATTGCAACTTGTAGAGTGCTTGAATGATCGAATCCACATCGAGCCGCCGCATATAACTGCCATCGGCAAGTCGTAGTGTACTGGGCATAAGAACCACGCATCTCTTTTCACTGCTGGACGGTAGCAAAGCTGCCACCGCTGAACCCGAACCAATCTGGATTGACGGTTGACGAGGTTCCTTGGTCGATGATACACTCGTCGCTAGGAAAGTAGCAAGCAAGTGGCCCTACGAGGAAAATTATGAGTGAGATCACACGAATTTGTGCCGGTTGTGGTGAAGCAGCTCCGTTGGAAGCTCGCTACTGCCCACACTGTGGTTACGATACGACTGGTGGTCCCCCTGCTCCGACAAGCAACTTAAGCCTGCCAATGGCTTTGGGGAAAGCGGCTTTACCCGTCGTGGCCGGGGTTGCTAGTCTGGCCGCTCGCTTTGCCTGGAAGCTAATTCAACAGCGCTTGAATCAACCGGCACCGATCCAACCCTCGACAGCAACTGCTGCATCATCGCCTGCGCCCCGTACAGCCCGCCGTGTGATTCGCATCCGCTCATCGTGGGCTGTGGGAGATGCGAATGGGGTTTGGCGAAAAGGCACCAGTGACCAGACGATCGAGATCGACGACTAAGCGTCGATCTCTTGCTTTGCCCACGGTTGTGGTTGCTCAGCGCCTGGTATCAAAGATACTCTTACTCATTCAGGCTAGTGGGGCGCGGGGCCAACTCGACGTCGACCAGATACTCCTCGCCTTCACGCAGAATTCGCACTGAAACCACATCCCCTGGGCTAGTATAACTTTCCAAATAGCTCAAAACGTCGTCGAACGACGTCACTGGCTGATCATTGATCGCCGTAATAATATCGCCACCTCGCTGTTGCGGACAAAGATTGATGTAGCGCGTTCCCGAATCTTCACTGCCGCCCAACAAGCCAGCATCTGCGGCCGGTGTTCCCGGCAATACTTGGTTGAGATAGGCACCACGTACAGTGCGTTCCACGCCTAATTCCTCGGCACAGAGGGGGCTGAAGGTCGTCCCACTCACACCTAAATAGCTGTGCTCGTATCTACCATTGGCGATCAAGGCAGGAACCACACGCTCGACAATGGCGATGGGAATGGCAAACCCTACGCCACTGTTAACTCCAGTCTGTGAACGAATTTGGGCATTGACACCGATGACCTCACCCCGCTCGTTGAGCAAGGGCCCCCCGGAATTTCCAGGGTTGATCGGCGCGTCGGTCTGGATCGAATTGGGGATGCTAAAACTCTCTGCTGCGGGGATCGACCGACCAATTGCACTGACAA
>CAZMRA010000065.1:0-3500 GCA_964568485.1 uncultured Caldilineaceae bacterium
CATAATTGGGCAAACGGAAAGGCGCAGATTCCCTACTGGCCGCAATCGCTTCTTGATGCCAGCCATCCAAAATGCGGGTGATTCGTTCCCAGGCAGTTTCGGTCTCATCGCGGCGGATAAAGAGCGTGCTGTCGCCCAGCAGGGCATCCAGCAAGAGCCGCTCATAAGCATCGGCCGAGGGCTGACCAAAGCTGCTATAGAGAAAGTCCATATTAACCGAAGCGGTTTGGATCACCGGACCGGGCGATTTCGCATCAAAGCTCAAGGAAATCCCCTCGTCGGGCTGAATGCGCAAGGTTAAGATGTTGCTGTGCACATTCATGCGGTCGTTCAGTCCTTCGAACAGGCGCATGGGCGGCTTGCGGAAGATGATGTTGATCTCCGTCGATTTGGTGGGCATGGCCTTGCCCGTGCGCAAGTAAAAGGGCACCCCATTCCAGCGCCAGTTGTCGATTTCTAATTTCCAGGCGACGTAGGTATCGGTGATGGAATTAGCAGGAATGCCTTTGGTCTCCAGATAGCCGGGAATGGATTTGCCGCCAATCTTGCCCGCAGTATATTGGGCACGCACCACACGCCGCGGCACTTCGACCGGCTCCAACGGGCGGATCGACTGCATGACATTAACTTTTTGATCACGCACCGCTTTCCCATCGATCGCGACCGGCGGCTCCATCGCCGTGAGCGCCACCAACTGCATCACATGGTTCTGGACCATGTCACGTAGGGCGCCGGACTGGTCGTAATAGCCGCCGCGATCGCCGACCCCCAAGCTCTCGGCCACGGTTATCTGCACATGATCAATGAAATTACGGTTCCAGATCGGCTCAAAAATGCCGTTGCCGAAGCGAAAGACCAAGATATTCTGCACGGTCTCTTTGCCGAGATAATGGTCAATGCGATAGATCTGGTCCTCTTCGAACAGCCGCGCCAGATGATCATTAAGATCTTTGGCGCTGGTCAGATCGTGACCAAAGGGCTTCTCGATAATCAACCGACTCCACCGATCGTTGGCGCTCTCACCAGAGACCTGCACCAAGTGATGTTCGTGGATCAGCGAGGTAACATCTTTGAAGACTTCTGGCGGGGTGGCCAGATAAAAGAGGCGGCTCCACTGCTCTCCCCGCTCTGATTCAAAGGTCTCAATCCGCTGTCTAAGCTGCGCAAAGCTAGCACTATCATCGTAATTGCCTGGCTGATAATAGAGACAATTCGCAAAGTTTGCCCATTCTTCATCGGCGAAGTGGGTGTCTTGATGTTCATCAGCCATATGGCTGCGTAAGCTGTCGATCATCAGCTCGCGGAATTCCTCGTCACTGTACTCAGTGCGCGCAAAGCCCAGTACCGCAAAGCCGTTGGGTAGCAGATCTTGGTGATACAGATGAAAGAGCGCAGGGATCAACTTGCGCTTGGCGAGATCTCCCGAAGCACCAAAGACAACGATCAAGACGGGTTGGGCTACGCGCTTCATGACGTGCTCCTCTGGCTTAGAACTATCCGTGCATTTGACGGATAAGCTAAATTCTTAGCGCTGCGCTGCGGATTCTAATGAGTTGATTTTGTCCAAACGGCGCTGAAACCGTGCGGCGGGGTCAAACTCTGCTTGGACAAAGGCGCGCACCAGTTCGCGAGCGACGGCCTCGCCAATCACTCGGCTCCCCAGGCACAGGACATTCATGCTGTCGTGCTCTACACCCTGGTGCGCACTGTAGATATCATGCGCCACCGAAGCGCGGACCCCGCGCATCTTGTTGGCGGCGATCGCCATCCCTACGCCGCTCCCGCAGAGCAGAATCCCTCGCTCAACTTGTTCTTGCTGGATTGCCTGGCCGACCAGTGCGGCATAGTCGGGAAAGTCGACCGAGTCGGGCGAATCAACCCCAAAGTCCAATACAGTAAAACCCAGCGCCTCGAGCTCAGCCCGAACAGCGGACTTCAACAGAAGGCCCGCATGATCGCAAGCCAGTGCAATTGTTTTCGTAGACATAATTTGCTTCAAAACCTCAGTGGCCAATTTGGGGTAAGCAGATAACAATTTCTTTGATTTCCTGATTGTAGTATGAACAGGGCTGGCTTCCAAATGGACGCAAGAATGGATGCAGTGGGGATGCGCCGGGAGCACCAGCCTACCAAGCTAATAGACTGGGGCGCAGGCTAGGGGAGGGCAGGGGCAAGATCGCAATGGAGCCATCTTGTCCCCTGTAACTTTATTCTATCGGTTTAGACAATCAAGTGTAGGGCGCTGCTCTCATCCGGCTTGGCATGGACATACATGCTGGTAACGGCCAGGCTGCTGTGGCCAAGGGTATCACGTACCAGTGCGACCGTGGCGCCGCGGTCTAATGCATGGCTAGCGTGGCTATGGCGAAACCAGTGGGGCGATACATTGCCTTCGATGCCAGCTCGGATGGCCGCAGCCCGGACAATGCGCCAAGCTTGGCTTGGATCCAAGTGGCCGCCTTTACGACTGCGAAAGACTGGATCGTCCAAACTAACATTTCTTCGCATAGCACACAGGGCTTTCCAGGTCTCGGCCGAGAGCTTGACTGCGCGGGTCTTTTCACCTTTACCAAAGAGGGTGACTTGGCCGGAGTTGCCATTGGGCTGAACATCCCGCCATTTGAGCGCACAGACTTCGCTGATCCGGCCAGCACTGGCATAGAGCAAGCGCAGCAGCACCTTGTTGCGCTCATCCTTGGTCAGCGCAATCATAGTCATCACTTCGGACTCGGTCAGGATCCGCTCGGCCAGTGTGTTCTTTACTTTGGGGGCCTTGAGCGCCGCGGCCACGTTAAAGGTCAAATAGCCCAGCTTTTGGCCAAATGTAAACAGGCTCTTGACGCTGTTGATCGCGCGCTTGCGCGTATTCGCACTGAGACCATCAAGCGAATCCAGATAAGCTTGCAGATCCTGCAGCGCGACCTGCCGCAACGGTTTTCCGACAAACGAACAGAAGCGCTCAATGTCGGCGGCGTATGCTTTTTGCGTGTGCTCGCTTTTACCGTATAGCCACAGGTCGATCAACTGTAGATCACTGTGAGCCTGCACTAGTTTTGGCGTGTTTTGTGTCGACTGAATAAGCGCGCCCATGTGGTAATAACCAGCCCCATTCTCATTGTATTCTCTAATGCAAGATAACTATACTTATCTTGCATTAGAGAATACAAGAAAACTGGAGACCTGTCAAGCCCCAGCTTGATAATCACTTGGCTCTCTCGATGCGCCCCGACAATAACGAGCACAGACATCAACGCTGTTCAGTCGTGATCGGCACCAGGTAGACCTGCGACTCCGGCAAAGCGCTATTCCCCTGAATCGTAGCCTGGTTATAGCTTACTAATGAACCATCTACCCAGGTAATCATCAAAGGAGACGTAAAGATCATGTCGGTAACTGGTGGCTGCTCGATGAGTACCGCATAAGCAAACGATATCTGCTCACCAACAGACAATGTGCCAATTTCAAAACTCAAATCGGCTCCAGCTCGCACGACACCTTGC
>CAZMRA010000065.1:3600-6943 GCA_964568485.1 uncultured Caldilineaceae bacterium
GCTCAAGTTCGTGACAGGTGCCCCTCTGCCAGTCAAAGTAGCATGGTATGTTATCTGGTTACTCCCATCAGGCTGCTTATTGATTTCAGTGGATAATTGAATCAGTACAGTGCTATCATGAACCGACCATTCCAGATCGAATTGACGTGGGCCACCCCATGCCCCCAGATCATTCGGCGAGCCGTCCAAATCCAAGTAAGCCACAGCTGGATCACCCGCATCAATACAAGGAGAATCTGCGCCCAGCCGATAATCACCGTGCGCTGGGTTCACAAAGAGCGGATCACCCCGTAATTCGCCCGGGCCAGACTCATCAACACCTTGATAATCAAGCTGATTGCCCCAGACGTTGTTGTAGCCTAAGCTTATCCCGCTACTCTCCACGGTAATACCGATTTCCTGGTGATTTACGACAATATTATTTGGAAATTCACCGAATGGGTACGGGGAACTTTGGGCCCAGGCCGGGCGAGCAAAGCCACTAAACAGCAAAACAAGGGCACAAAAACCGAGCACATGACGCGCCAACCAGCCAGCAACTACGAGAATGGGGGCTTCTCGAATAGACATTGCTCTTCCTTTGCGTTGAGATGGACGATGATTGCCAGAGCAAAAGTAATGATGGCTGACTTTAAGCTAAATGTGCTCGGTTTACATGATGATTGCAGACCAATTCACTGATGAACGTTATGCGATTCACCCACAAAGTGATTTGATTTAGAGTTGCGCAAAGGCCTTGGCAGCAGCCACGATGGTCGCTTCAATCTCTTCCGCGCCATGCGCCACCGAGAGGAAGCAAGCCTCAAATTGCGACGGCGCCAGATAAATCCCCTGCTGCAGCATGGCCTGGTGAAAACGCGCAAAGCGCTGCGTATCGGCTTGTTTGGCCGTGCTCCAGTTGATCACCGGGCCTTCGGTGAAGAAGAAGCCAAACATCGTGCCTACAATGCTATGCGAAATATTGACATTGGCTTCCGCTGCGGCCAACGATAGCCCTTCGAGCAACTTCTGTCCGGCCAGCGCCATTAACTCCCACACTTGCGGATCTTGCAAAACCCGTAGCGTTTCGATGCCCGCCACCATGGCCAGCGGATTGCCCGACAAGGTGCCAGCTTGATACATCGGCCCTACTGGTGCAACCGTTTGCATAATATCACGACGGCCACCATAGGCGCCCACCGGCAACCCACCACCAATCACTTTGCCCAAGGTAGTCAAGTCGGGCTGGATGCCATACAGCCCCTGAGCCCCGCCCGGATGCACCCGGAAGCCGGTCATGACTTCGTCGAAGATCAGCAAGGCGCCATCGTCGGCGGTTAAGGCCCGCAAGCCTGACAGAAAGTCCGGCAAGGGCGGCACTAACCCCATATTACCCACCACCGGCTCCACAATCACCGCGGCGATCTGCCCAGGGAATTGCTCAAAGAGCTGCTGGACAGCCGCTAGATCGTTGTAAGGCGCGGTAAGCGTATCGGCCACGGTTGCTGGCGGCACACCGGGTGAATCGGGTAAGCCCAGCGTCGCCACGCCCGAACCAGCCTGCACCAAGAGCATGTCGGCGTGGCCGTGATAGTTGCCCTCGAATTTGACGATCTTGCTGCGCCCGGTGAAGGCCCGCGCCAGCCGCAAGGCACTCATCGTTGCCTCGGTACCCGAATTGACAAAGCGGATCATCTCGATGGAGGGCATAAATTCCATGACCAATTTGGCCAGAGTCACCTCATGCGGATTGGGAGCGCCGTAACTCGTGCCCCGCTCAATCGCTTGCTGCATGGCGCTCACGATCCGGGGATGAGCGTGCCCTAAGATCAGCGGCCCCCACGAGAGTACATAATCGATATAGCGATTGCCGTCCACATCGATCAAATAGGCTCCTTCACCGCGGTCAATAAAGAGCGGTTGACCGCCCACAGCTTTAAAAGCCCGCACCGGTGAATTGACACCACCTGGCAACAAGCGGCTAGCCTCGGCAAACAAAGCTTGAGATTGTTCGATGTGCAGCATCTCTGTTTCCTATCTATTCTATTGATTGAACCACGAAGAAAACCCGTATTCTTGATCCCTTTCGTGGTAAGGCGATAAGTTCGTAAAAATGAATGCGTCAATGACCAGCTTGTGACGAATGCGTGCGTACAGTGACTGGCGAGCTACACTCGTCATCAAGCTTAAAGAGCGTCCGAAAGGTGACAACGATATCATCGACATCTGGTTCAGCGGCCAGCGCCTTTAGATTCACCGTGGGCTCATGCAACAGGCTGTTGACCAGCGATTGGGTCAAGTGCTCCAGTTGATCCCGCGTCTGCGGATCAACATCCCCCAAGAAGCGCAACGCCCGGGCCAATTCCTTCTGGCGAATGTGCTCGGCTTTTTGACGTAGCGCCACAATATGGGGCTTGACAACCAAGGCCTGCACTTGCTGTTGCCAATCGGCCACTTCTTCGGCGATGATCGCGTCGACCTGCGGCACCGCCTGCTGGCGCAGACTTAGCGCATCATCCAGGTTCGCCCGTAGATCGTCCATATCGAAGCAGCGTACGCCTGGCAAACTCGCCACGGCCGGATCGATATCGCGCGGCACGGCCAGGTCGATCAGCGTGAGCGGCGCATCCCCGCGTAAACGCATCACCTCGGCCAGCAAGTCCGGCGTGATGATTGGCTGGCCAGCACTGGTGGCGCTAAAGACCAGATCGGCCTCAACCAGCGCCATAGGTAATTCAGCCAAACCATAGCCCTGCCCACCCCACGCAGCCGCACGCTGTACAGCCTTGCTCACGGTGCGATTGGCGAGATCGATCTGAGTAACACCCCGAGAGCGCAAGGCGGTGATGGCCAATTCGCCCATTTCGCCCAAGCCGATCACTAAAATGCGCTGCGAGCGCAGATCTCCGCAGACTTTTTGAGCCAACGTGACTGCAACCGAGCTGATGCTAGCCGGATTGGTGCTGATGGTCGTTTCGCTACGCGCCCGCTTCCCTGCTCGAATCGCGGCGTGAAAAAGCCGAGTAAGTATGGGCCCGGTGGTGTGCGCAGCCAAGGCTTGTTCATAGGCAGAAGTCACCTGCCCTAAAATTTGTGGCTCACCGAGGATCTGCGAATCCAAGCCAGCAGCTACTCGGCAAAGATGCGTGGCAACATCAACATCGCGATAGAAATAGGTATGGGTCAAAAAGTTGGCAGGGGCCATGTGATGGACACGACTTAAGAATCGCACCAGCAGCTCATACGCATCATGATCATCATCAACCTCGGCATAGAGTTCGACGCGGTTGCAGGTGGCAAGTACCGCCAATGCCCGTACGGCCGGATGGCGTTGATGATGCAACACCGGCCCGCTGAGATATTC
>CAZMRA010000065.1:6953-19750 GCA_964568485.1 uncultured Caldilineaceae bacterium
GATGCCGTATGATGGCTAATCCCAAGACAAACCAACTGTGTCATCACAAACCTCAATCCACTCCAGCTGTGGGGAACAACGCCGCAAGGGCTTGCGCCGCGGCCCGCTCGCCTGATTCGATGCAATCTGGAATTCCTACACCACGATAGGCGGCACCGGCCACGTAGAGCCCAGGGATTGCGGACACAGCCTGTTCAATTGCTTCCAACCGCGCTGGATGACCAAGCAAATATTGGGGCATGGCCTGTGGCCAGCGATGCACCCACCAACGCTGCGGCGCTATTTGAATGCCTACCGTATCGGCGATCTCGGTACGTGCCATGGCCAATAATTCCTCATCGGTCAACGTGGTCACATCGCTGCGACCGTAGCGCCCCGCATAGACCCGTACCAAAAGCTGACCATCGGGCGCTCGCCCAGGCCATTTGTTGGAACTCCACGTGCACGCCAGCAGATCACTCTCCTCCACCCGCGGAATGACATAGCCATAACCAGTCAAGTTGGTCGGGAGGGAGGACTCCTCAAAGGCCAGCGTAATGATAGCAGCCGAGGCATAAGGAATCTGACGATGCAGCTCGGCCAGCTCCGGCGCGACCGCTGCCAACAACTCCGCGGTGACAAACGCCGGCGTAGCGGCGATCACCGCATCGGCCGACCAGGTTCGGCCATCGGCTGTCTGCACAAGATAACCAGCTCCCTGACGCTGGAGAGGTAATGCAGCTTGCCCAAGCACGATTTCCGTGTGCTGCAAGGCGGCTGTGATGGTCTCGACCAGGGTCGCCATGCCACCGGGCAACGAAACAAAGGGCGGATGGGCAGACGCCGCGGGCGCTGCTGTATTTTGTTGCAAGCCATTCAGCAGGCTGCCATATTTCAATTCAAGCTGCCGCAATTGCGGAAAGGTCGCGGCCAAGCTGAGTTGCGTACCATCCCCAGCGTAGATCCCGCTCATCAGCGGTTCGACCAAGGCTTCATACACCTCAGTGCCCAAGCGCCGAGTGACAAAATTGGCGATCGTCTCGTCACCATTGTCTGGTGCAGGTGGGATGGTTGCCTCCTCGGCCAAACGAGCTTGCCCTTCAGGCGAAATCAGCGGATTCTCGCGCAGTGCAGCCAAGTTGGTCGGGATCATACCGGTCAAGCCGGTGGGCAAGGGATATAACTGGCCATGGCGCCGGACATAGGTATGCGTATTATGCGACAGACGGCCGTGCAACTGGTCCTCAATGCCCAGCTCACGGCAAAGGCCAATCCCGCGGGGTTTACGGGACAGAAAACTATCAGGCGCAGCCTCCACCACAAAGCCATCTTCGCGTTCGGTTTGGAGCTTACCTCCCAGCCGTTCTGAGCGCTCGATCAACGTGATCGCCACGTCATCGCGCAGTTTTTCCAGCCGGTAGGCGGCCGCCAGGCCGGTGATACCACCCCCGATAATGACAATTCGTTGCATAAAAGACCTCACAGTACGCAGTGCTGGTCTCATCTAGCCAGCACTACTTGCGACTTATAAAAGTGTCGCCGCCTGAGTTTCGATAGCCGTTACCAACGCCTCGATGTAACGCGGATCGTCGTTGAGTGCGGGTGGCCGTTCCAGCCGTATGCCCAACGAGCGTGCGATCTCCTGGGCCTTGATGTCAATGTCATACAAAATCTCGACATGATCCGAGACAAAGCCAATCGGCACGCTGATCACCTGGGTAATGCCCTGTTCGGCCAAGGCAGCGATGTGCTCTTCCAGTTGGGGGCCTAACCACGGTTCGGGACTGCGCCCAGCAGACTGGTAGCTCCACGACCACTGATCATCCCGCAAGCTGGCCTGCGTAGCCACCAACTGCGCGGTCTCACGCAATTGCTGATCGTATGGATCACCCATTTTGAGAATGCGCTCGGGCAAGCTGTGCGCGCTGAAGATCACATGAACTTGGTCGCGCTCAGCGGTGGGCCACTGCGCTAAGCCATCGATCACCCGCTCGGCCAAGGCGGCAATGTAGGGCGGCGAATCATGGTAGCTAGCAACATGAGCAAAATGGATCTGGCCGTGCACCATCGCCAGCCCATCGGCGATCTTTTCCTGATATTTGGCCACACTCAGCTTACTGAAATGGGGCGCCAAGACCACGCTCACCGCATGGGTGATGCCATCGTCGACCATCTGGCCCACCACCTCTTCGATCCAGGGCGACCAGTGGCGCATCCCTAGATAGACGCGATACTTGGCTGGATCCAACCGAGCCTGCACAGCATCGGCCTGGCGCTGGGAAATCTCCAACAACGGCGATTTGCCGCCAATCTGCTGGTAGTTGTGAGTAATCTCGGCCAAGACCGCAGGCGTCGTCGGTCGACCAGCGCGGATATCGGCCAAGTAGCCAGGAATATCCTCCAGCGAGTTAGGGCCGCCATAGGCCATGATCAAAACGCCGATGGGATAGCGGATTGCTTCACTCATGCGGCACCTCCTTGCCCACTGCGGCTGGTCTGCTCGCGCACATACGCCACGAGGCGCTCCACATTGTCATTGGGGGTGCTGGGTAAGATGCCATGCCCCAAGTTGAAGATATGGCCGGGTCGACCAGCTGCTTGGGTCAAGACTCGGTCAATGTGATATTTCAGTTCACGCCAAGGGGCCAACAAGGCAATCGGCTCCAAATTGCCTTGCACCGGCTTATCGTAGCCGATCTGCTGCCACGCCCAATCAAGCGACATGCGCCAGTCGATGCCAAAGACATCACCGCCACAGGAAACAGCGTCTTGCAAATAGAGACCAGTGCCCGGGCTAAAGTTGATCACCGGCACGCCCGCCTTGCGCACTGCTTGGTATAGTTGCGTGTTGTAGGGCTGCACAAAGCGCCGATAATCGGCTTGACTTAAGGCCTGCCCTGCCCAAGAGTCGAAAATCTGCAAGGCCGAAGCGCCCGCTTGGACTTGCTTGAGCAGATAATCCGCCTGCACAGTGACCAACTTGGTCATCAAGCGTTTCCAGGCAGCCGGCTCACGATACATAAAGGACTTGACCTTGCTGTAGGTGCTGGTGCTGCCTCCTTCGATCGCATAGCTGGCCAGGGTGAATGGCGCACCGGCAAAGCCGATCAATGGAATGTCGCGCGGCGCCAATTCTTTAGTGACCAACCCAATAGCGGCCAGTGTGCCGGGCATGGTCTCATCGGCGGGCGGTGTTGCCAGCCGATCCACATCACGCGAGGATTGAATGGCATTTTCGATGTGTGGCCCTTCGCCCTTGATGAAATCCAGCTTGAGGCCCATGCCGATCAACGGCGGCAGAATGTCAGCAAAGATGATGGCCGCGTCAAAGCCAAAACGGTTGATCGGCTGCAGAGTCACTTCGGCTGCCAACTCCGGTGTGCGGATGATTTCCAACATGCCATACTGGGCACGCAGCGCCCGATATTCGGCCATGTAGCGCCCGGCTTGGCGCATCAACCAGATCGGAGTGCGTTCAGTCGGGAGCCCGCGACAAGCGCGCAAAAAGAGAGCGGTAGGTTGCGAATCGGAGGTCATGCCGCCCCCTTACCCTGCCAAATCACCTTCCCAATAAAGAATGGTCCAAGCCGTTCCAGATGGAGCGAAGTCTGTTTGGTTTTGCGCATCCGCTGCACAATTGCTGAAAGCGGCATCAATTCGGGTCCAACCAAACCGACCACAAAATCATTATCGTTTTTATCCAGCCCATGGCAGGCCAAGCGGATGTCATGCCCCAAACCGGCCCGGCCAAAGGCACGACCAATGCCACCATGCTCTTGCAGAATCACATTTTGTTCTTGGGCACTGAGTTGTTCGAAGGAGCCTGACCGGCGCAGCGGATACCAAATCGCCCAAGCCAGTTGTGGATCGTGCAAGCGGCGCAGCGGTCGCTCGATCAACGCATCGACCAGATCGGGCTCGTAGCCAACGGCATAGGTGCGCCCAAAGAGGGTGTGCTCAGGCTTGGGAGTCAGCTCAGAAAAAGGTGAGCGGCGTAAAAAACTGTGAAATTTGTCGATAAAGTCATTCGGATCTTCACTGTAAGTGACCAATCCGACGCCGTTAGGATCGTTGAGCTCGGCATAGAGCACACCGGGAATGCCTGCTGCATCCAAGGCTTCGATCAAAGCTTCACGGCTTTCAACATCGCCAAAGGCCATCATCTGCATATAGAGTCGCCGATCGCTGGCAATGATCTCGCCATTTGCCGTGCGTGCGATCTCGCGGATATCAATCGTTTCTGGTGTTGGGTGACCCATTTCTATCTTATCCCTTTATCAAACATGGTCATCTTCAGATGAACCATTGAGCTAGCTAATGAATGTTCGTTTGGGAACGGTACGTAAGCTAGGGTTCCCTTGATTCAGTCAACCAGCGGGCCGCATCTTTGGCAAAATAAGTGATAATCAGATCAGCCCCGGCCCGTTTGATGCCGATCAGCAATTCCAACGCCGCCTGTCGTTCATCGATCCAGCCATTGGCGGCGGCCGATTTGATCATGCTGTACTCGCCACTGACGTTATAGGCCGCCAGAGGCAATTCGGGGAAATGCTCACGCAGTTGATGAATCACATCTAAATAGGCCCACGCTGGCTTGACCATCAAGAAGTCAGCCCCTTCTTCCACATCAATTGCGGCCTCGCGCAAGGCTTCGCGACGATTGGCCGGGTCCATTTGATGGGTCTTGCGGTCACCGAATTTGGGCGCGCCTTGGGCTGCTTCGCGGAATGGGCCGTAAAAGGCCGACGCATACTTCACCGCATAGGACATGATCGGAATGTGCGTAAAGTCATGCTCATCCAACGCCGCTCGAATCGTCTCCACCATCCCGTCGATCATGCCGCTGGGCGCGACAATGTCTGCCCCGGCTTGGGCATGCGAGACCACCACCTGGGCCAACACAGCCAAGGTTTCATCGTTGAGTACATAACCGGCTTCGAGATGGACATGGCCGTGGGAAGGGTCATTGAGCAAGCCACAATGGCCGTGATCGGTGTATTCGCACAAGCAGACATCGGTAATGACAATCAACTCTGGCACAGCGGCCTTGATGGCACGAATTGCCTGCTGCACAATGCCATCCTCCGCAAAATTCTCTAGTCCAATCGGGTCTTTGTGTGCGGGAATACCAAAGAGCAGCACGGACGGAATCCCTAAGCGATAGATTTCTTCAGCTTCAGCGGCCAGTTGATCGATCGAGAGCTGAAAGACGCCGGGCATCGAGCTGATCCCCTGACGCACATTTTGGCCGTGAGTCACAAAGAGCGGATAGATCAAATCCGCCGGATCCAGGCTCGTTTCGCGCACCATGGCGCGCAGCAAGGGCGAACGGCGCAAACGCCGCGGCCGCTGGACGAGATTCGTCGCCAGGACGGGTATGGTCGTAGTTGTAGCAGCATCATGACCGTTGCTGCGCACTTTGCTCATCGATTGACTCCCCTAAAGGTAATAATTGCTTGAACCAGGCCTTCGTCGGTGGCGGCTGGTGCTTGGACAATCTCCGCAAAGCCCGCCGCACGGGCTGTATCCGCCGTCACCGGGCCGATACAGAGCGCTGGGATCCGCTGCACTTGCGCCCAAAGGCTAGGCTCATCCTGCACCGCGGTCACCAAGTTGCGGACCGTCGAACTACTGGTGAAGATGAGCAGATCGAGCCCGCGGGCTAATTCGCCCCGCGCCGTATCGGACAAAGGCACCGGCACCGTATCGTAGATAGCAATGGCGTCGACCGCGGCCCCCTGGGCATGCAACTGCTCCGCCAAAACCGGGCGCGCAATGCGAGCTTGTGGCAAGAGCACACGTTGCCCTGTCAGATCACCCAAGCGCTCTGCGAGGGATTCTGCCACGAAGGTCGTCGGCATGACTGTAGGTTGCAGGCCAAACGCACGGATGGCTTCGGCGGTTGCTGGCCCAATGGCCGCGACTTGCAGCGACGCCAGATCACTCAGCGGGCGGCCACTTGCCTGCCACTGCGCCTGCCAAATCTGCACTGCGTTGACACTGGTAAAGACCAGCCATGTGTATTCTTTAATCTGGGCAATGGCCTGAGCGAGTGCCTGTTGTTCCGCCAATGGTTGGATGGCAATCATCGGCAGGAGAATAGGTTCTGCGCCGAGTGCTCGGATTTGCTCAGCCAAATCAGCTGCTTGTTCTTGAGGGCGTGTGATGCCAACCCGCAAATTTTGTAACGGTAAGCGTGGCGATGCCCCCGAAGCTGTGCTCGCAACCGGATCCTCTTGCAGCAAAGTTGCTGCACCCTCGGCAAAGGCTTGCTCAGCCAACATGGCAGCGACTTCTAAAGCCGAGCCTTGACCTTGCAGGCGAATCACCCGTTGGCCATCCAGCGAACTGACGAGTGCAGTGAGTTCAAGTAACTCGCCGGTTTCGTCAAGTGCCCGGGCATAGGCCGCTACCGGCGCCGAACAGCCCCCACCCAAAAGCCGCAAAAACTCACGCTCAGCGTTGACCGCCGCCCGAACAGCTTTGTCTTCCAACGGCGCCAACAAGCGCAAGATCGCCTCGTCGTCAGCGCGACATTGCACCGCCAAAGCTCCTTGCCCAGGCGCAGGCAGCATCGTCGTCAACGGCAACCATTCGCTGATGTGCTCGGTCAATTCCAGGCGAGCCACACCGGCCGCGGCCAAAATGGTGGCATCATAATCGCCCTCTTGCACCTTGCGCAGCCGCGTCCCCACATTGCCGCGAATCGGGCGCATCGTGAGGTCCGGACGGCTGGCCAAGAGTTGTGCTGCCCTGCGTGGGCTACTGGTGCCCACAACTGCGCCGGCGGGCAAAGTCGCCAACTGCATCCCCTCCCGGGCGATGAGTACATCCTCAACCGGCGCTCGCTGGGGGATCGCACCTATCGTCAGGCCAGGTGCATTCTCAACTGGCAGATCCTTTAGCGAATGCACGGCTAGGTCGATCTCACCGTTGCGCAACGCTTCTTCCAATTCCAATGTAAAAAGCCCCTTGCCTCCAATTTCAGGTAAGGGCTGATTTTGTGCTTGGGTTTTGTCACCCTGGGTGGTCATGTGGCGGATCGCGCAGGTCAAGCCGGGCCAGGCCGTTTGTAACTGAGCGATGATATGTTGAGTTTGCCAAAGTGCCAAGGCCGAAGTGCGGGTTCCGATGGTTAGCTTTGGCAAAGCAGAAGACTGCATGGCACATTCCCGTGATGGTTCAGGGATTAACCAAGGCTAACCCCTGAGTTAATTCTATGTAAATCTAAGTAAATCTTACTTGGCTTCCCCGATTTGGTCAAATTCTGGTTGTGAGAAAACTCACAATAACAAAAAAGGCTGCTCATCATGAGCAGCCATCGCATTTTGCGGGCAATTTTTGTGCAAGTTTACAGGAAAGCCAGAAACCGGCCGTTGCCGCTATCCGTTTTTGAGCCAAGCAGCGATCTGATCGCGCACGGCTGTTGCACGGCGCGGGCTGCGTCCACCTGTACCTACCGCCACCACCAGATCATCCTGGCGATGGACAGCAGGCACATGGAAATCCCCTTCCGCAGGGGCGTCTGCCACATTACAGAGGATATTGGCTTGGCGAGCTGCTTGGGCAACTTCGGCATTGACCGCCCGTTGATTGGTAGCGGCAAAGACCAAGGTTGCACCAACCAAGTCACCAGGCTGGTAAGGACGTGCTAGCCATTCGAGGTGTCCCTCTGCAGCCCATTCCTGCAGGCGCGGAGTCGCGGCCGGGCTGATCAAACGAGTGGGCACACCTGCGGCCAGCAAGCCGGTCACCTTGCGCTCACCGACAATCCCACCACCAATGACGACAGCCAGCAAGCCCTCTAAATTGGTTAGGTAGAGAGGATAAACTGCAGCCATATTTAGGAGATCAGCCTACTGGCTGCTCCAGCAGAGAGACATTGGCAAATGTGCTGATCTCCGCTGTTTCCGTGGTCCAGGTAGAGAAGGCTTCAGCAGAGCGTGTCCAGGCCAATTCTTGATGCAACGCGGCCACTTCGCCGATCACAATCACCGCCGGCGACGTGAGCCCGGCATGGGCGATGGCATCGGCAATGGTCGCCAGGGTTGCGCTGACCACTTGTTGTTCGGCCGTGCTACCCCAACGGATGGCAGCCGCTGGGGTGTCGGCGGCGCGGCCAGCTTGTAATAACGCCTTGGCGATCTCGTCAATTTGGGCCACACCCATCAAAATCACCAAGGTAGGAATCCGTGACAACGCATCCCAATCGGTTGCGCTCGCAGTCTGTTCGCGGCGTTCATGGCCAGTCACCACCGCAAAGCTGGTTGCGATCCCGCGGTGTGTCACGGGAATACCGGCATAGGCCGGCGCCGCAATGGCCGAGGAGACGCCGGGCACAATCTCGTAGGGCAACCCAGCAGCGCGCAGGGCCAACGCTTCTTCCCCGCCGCGCCCGAAAACAAAGGGGTCGCCTCCCTTGAGGCGCACAACTTGCAGGCCAGCCTGCACAGATGTCACCAAAAGCTGATTGATCTCCTCTTGACTAGCCACATGATGATCCGGCCCCTTGCCAACATAGATCTGCTTAGCATCGGGGCGACATTCGGACAGCAACTCGTGCGCGATCAGCCGGTCGTAGATCACCACATCCGCGGCTTGCAACAGACGCAACCCGCGCACTGTGATCAGGTCGGCTCGACCTGGGCCAGCGCCCACCAGATAAGCCTTGCCGGGGTGAGACAATTCACCACGGGTCAATGCGGGAGTAGTCGTCATAGTTACTGTAATTCCTTTCGAACCGTTATACCGGCCTTGACACATACATGCCGAGCGATTGCACACTGAGCAGCGACAATTCGGGTGGCGACCACATCGACCAACAACGGATCGTCCGCCAAGTGGTGAGCAATACGGATATCAAGCGAGGGATGACGAGCAATTGCTTCGGCAAAGAGTGCTGGCAGATCACGGCGGACATGTCGGCCCAAATGCAAGAAATAGGGCAACACTGCAATGCGATTGACACCGGCAGCGGCCAGTTGATCAAACGCATCAAGGATCGCCGGTTGATTGCAATCCAAATAGCCAATGGAAGCAGGCCCATAGCCGAGTTGCTGTTGGACGCCTGCTAACACGGCTGCAACCGGTTGGTTAGCCTCCTCAATGGGCGTCCCATGCGCCACAAATAATAAACCTGTACTGGAGGATGGATAGTCATCAACAGCCTGCAGGCGTAATTTGGCCAACGACACCAAGGCAGGATGCTGGCCCAGCACCTCGTGATGGGCGAGCGCTGCACCGTCGCCTGCGCGGCGGTCGGCTATCGCAGCGCCGGCACGCTGGAATTCCTGTACGAGAACGGGCAGTTTTATTTCATCGAAATGAACACGCGCGTGCAGGTCGAGCATCCGGTGACCGAGATGGTCACCGGCATCGACATCGTCAAGGCGCAACTGCTGATCGCGGCGGGCGAGAAGCTCAATATCAGGCAGGAGGACGTGCAGATCCGCGGCCACGCCATCGAATGCCGCATCAACGCCGAGGACCCCAAGGGCTTTATCCCGTCCCCCGGCCCCATCCGGCTGTGGCATGCGCCCGGCGGTCCGGGCATCCGGGTCGACAGCCATATTTATTCCGGTTACACCGTGCCGCCGTATTACGATTCGCTCATCGGCAAAATCATTACCCATGGCGAGAATCGCGCCGCGGCGGTGGCGCGCATGAGAAATGCGCTGTCGGAAATGGTAATCGAGGGCATCAAGACCAACGTGCCGCTGCACCAGGAAATCTTCAACCACGCGGCTTTCCAGACCGGCGGCCTGGACATCCACTATCTGGAGCGGCGTCTAGGGTTGCGATAGCTTGCAGTACCCCATGCTCACGCAGTGCCCCGAATGTCGCACGGTCTTTCGTGCGATGGCCCAGCACCTGCAGGCCGCGGGCGGACGCGTTCGCTGCGGGCAGTGCGGGGCGGTGTTCGATGCGCTCGAGGAGTCGGGGCAAGCCGGGGATGAACACCCCGTCATCATCCCCTCCGGCCCCGATCCTGGCTTCGGCCCGGAAACCGAAGTGCAGTTCGAGTTCGACGAACCGGAGAGCGATCCGCTGGCGGACACCGCCGAACATGAAATCCTGGACGTCGAGGTCGAGTCCACCCCCTCGATCGAGATCACCATGGAGGGCGAGCGGATCGCCATCGACGGGGAGGCGTTCGAAGAACTTGAATACCTCGAGGAGGACGGCGAGGAACTCGCGGCGCAACCGGAGCCGGATCGGGAACGGGAACCGCATGCCGAACCCGTGCGGGCTTCCGACTCCGAACGCGAGTTCGTTCTGCCCTCCGGTACACGGGTGACCTTTGGCGAGCAGAGCGAACCGTCATCCCTTCCACCGCCCCTGGAACCTGTCCGGCCGCATACCCGCCGGTGGTTGTGGGGCGCAGGCGTCGCAGCGCTACTGCTCGCACTGGCTGCACAACTCACTCATCACTTCCGCGATTCGCTGGCCGGTCATCCCTGGTTGGGTGAACCCCTCACGCGCGCCTATGCGCGCTTCGGCGTGCATCTGGAACCGGTCTGGGATGTCCACGCGTATGAAGTGCGTCAATGGGGTGCTACGGCCGATCCACAAAACACGGGAACGTTGCGCATCCAGGCCAGCCTGATCAATCACGCCGAACGCGCGCAACCTTATCCGCTGCTGCGCCTGGTGCTGCGCGATCGCTTCGGCAACGAGGTTGCCGCACGGGATCTTGGCCCGGCCGATTACCTGCCGGCCGCTCCGGACGGGTTGCTCGGCGCCGGACAACGCGTCGATGCGCGCATCGCCGTGGTCGATCCCGGTAGCGAGGCGGTGGGTTTCGAGATGGACGCCTGCCTGCGCCGCCGGCACGGACTGATTTGCGCCAACGACGCCAGACCCTGAACCCGTTCGCGCATGGCTGCTCGCCGTGCATGAAATTTTTCCGCTGTCAAGATTTTCCCGACGATCGCAACCTTCGCCTCTGCCCTGCCTGTGCACGGGCGCCGTCGATTGCGCAAGCTTGCGCGCATGAAAACGCGTGCTATTCTGCTCGCCCCCTTTTTCAGGGGCTTCATCAGAATAATCTTGACGCGCGCAGGGGCTATTGCAGATGACGGGCAGGAAGAAAGGCAGGCCGCGACGGGAGGCTTCTTCCCACGCGGCGGGTAAAAGCATTCCTTTGCGCTCTTACACGGAACGGGCTCTCAACGATTATTTCACCAGTCTCAACGGCCACCGCCCCGCTCACCTGTACGAGATGGTGATGCGCGAGGTCGAGGAACCGCTGTTCAAGACGGTGATGGACTACGCCGAAGGCAACCAATGTCGCGCGGCCGTGATTCTGGGGATCAATCGCGGCACCCTGCGCAGGAAACTCAAGGCGTTGGGCCTGGCGCAATGATCCGTCGCGCACTGCTCAGCGTTTCGGACAAAACCGGCATCGTCGAACTTGCGCGCGCGTTGCGCGAACGCGGCGTGCAACTGCTCTCCACCGGCGGCACGGCAAAGCTCCTGGAGGAAAACGGCATCGCCGTCACGGAAGTCTCGTCCCACACCGGCTTTCCGGAAATCAGGGGCGGGCGGGTCAAGACGCTGCATCCGCGCATTCATGGCGCTCTGCTCGGCCGGCGCGGAATCGATGATGAAGTCATGCGCACGCATGGCATCGAGCCGATCGATCTGCTCGTGGTCAACCTGTACCCCTTTGCACAAACCATTGCGCGCCCGGACTGCACTTACGATGAAGCCATCGAGAACATCGACATCGGCGGACCGGCGATGCTGCGTGCGGCGGCCAAGAATCATGCCGACGTGACGGCCATCGTCGACCCGGCCGACTACCGCTCACTCCTCGATGAGCTTCAGGTCCATGGTGGGGCGACCTCAAGGGTCTTTCGCGCCCAGCTGGCCGCCAAGGCTTTTGCCCACGCTGCAAGCTACGACACCATGGTGGCGGCCTACCTGACGCAAAAATGGCCGCCCACGGATCAATCCTGGCCCCGGACCCTGACGGCGGTGTTCGACCGCCGCTTTGAACTGCGCTACGGCGAGAATCCACACCAGCGCGGCGCGTTCTACAGCGATCCGGCCGCCCGCGGATCCGGCATCGGCAGCGCGCAGCAGCTGCAGGGGAAGGATCTGTCGTACAACAACATCGCGGATGCGGATACGGCGCTGGAGTGCGTGCGCCAGTTCGAGCGGCCGGCCTGCGTCATCGTCAAACATGCCAATCCTTGCGGCGTTGCGCTGGGCGATGCGCCCGCCGACGCTTACGCGCGGGCCTACCGCACCGATCCGACCTCCGCTTTCGGCGGCATCATCGCCTTCAACCGCAAAGTCGATGCGGCGAGCGCGACTGCCATCGTGCAGCAGCAGTTCGTGGAAGTGCTGGTGGCGCCCGGGTTCGAACAGGAGGCGCTGTCCGTGCTGGCCGACAAACCCAATGTGCGCGTCCTGAGCGTTGGCGAGCTTTCGCAGGACCCACAAACGGGGTGGGAATACCGCAGCGTTACCGGAGGTCTACTCGCACAGACACGCGACAACGGGCGGATCGGCATAACCGACCTGCAGCCGGTCACCCGGCGCAAGCCCGCAGAGCGGCAGATCGCAGACCTGTTGTTTGCCTGGCGGGTGGCCAAGTTCGTCAAGTCCAACGCCATCGTCTACGCCAGGGATGAGGCAACGGTGGGCGTGGGCGCCGGACAGATGAGCCGCGTGATGTCCGCGCGCATCGCGGCCATGAAGGCGCAGGAAGCCGGGTTGGAGACACGAGGCGCGGTCATGGCCTCGGATGCCTTCTTCCCCTTCCGTGACGGTATCGACGTAGCCGCACAATACGGCATTGCCGCCATCGT
>CAZMRA010000066.1:0-19749 GCA_964568485.1 uncultured Caldilineaceae bacterium
AAACCGTAGCCTCCAGTCTCGGATTCTTGCTTGCGTTCTGGATGACTATTATCGATCAGATGTCTACACAGCAAGGCGGCTTGCCGGTGCCCCAACTCAGTCAGCGGTGGCTCCGGTTCACGTTGCAACATATAATCATCATGAGTGACGGTCTCGCCCAACAAATTGTTGACGGATTGAGCATGGCGAATGATAAACAGCTTCATAACTCTCTCAACAAGGCTAGGAATCGTTCTTCCTGATTGGCAGAAACGATTCGGATAAAGTGACGATACGGATGATCCGTTAAATCAACAACAAACTTTTCTTACGCAAACGCATTCAAACCATCAAGGAGTTAATCATGAGTCTGATCCCTGCTTCTCACCGTGACATTTTAGAAAAACGTTCCTTTGTCCATATTGCCACGGTTGATAAGGATGGGACCCCACAAGTTACCCCAGTTTGGGTGGACGTGGATGGTGATTACATTTTGATCAATAGCCAGAAAGGGCGCAAAAAAGATCGCAACTTGCGCGAGCGCGGCAAAGTTGGCCTCAGCGTGCAAGACCCCGACAACCCTTATCGCTATCTCGGTATCCAAGGTGAGGTGGTAGAAATTACTGAGGAGGGTGCCGAAGCCCATATCCATAAGTTATCACACAAATACAGTGGTCAAGATTATGCCGGCCTACGCCCTGGTGATGTACGGGTGATCTACAAGATCAAGCCGATCCGCACCTGGACGATGGGCTAAGGTCCACAGGTAGCCAGAGATACGCGCTTATGTGCGTTCCCTGGCTACCTGTTTACTTGTTTACCGAATGCCCCTACAAATTGGGCACGACCTTTGCCAGACGCTCAACCATGCGTTCTAGATCGTGCATGTGGGTGGCGATACTAAAACGAATATGCCCCTCTGCGGCCTCGCCAAAGGCAATCCCCGGTGTGGCCGCAATGTGAGCCTCTTCTAGCAGGATATTGGCGATCTCCAAGCTCGATTTGTCGGTGGCCGTAAATTTGGGCAGCACATAAAATGCCCCTTCGATTGGCCGACATTCGACCCCAGGGATCTCTTCAAACGCATCGAGCACAAAGCGACGGCGTTCGGTATAGGCGGCAGTCATTTTGTGAACCCATTCTTGTGGGCCATTGAGCGCAGCCACACCGGCAGCCATGGCAAAGCTCGCCGCGGATTGTGCGCTGTGGGTTTGGATGGTGCGCGCCAGTTTGACAATCGGTTCGGGGCCCGCTAGCCAGCCCAAGCGCCAGCCCGTCATCGCGTAGGCTTTGCTAAAGCCGTTAATGATGATCGTACGCTCGGCCATGCCTGGCTCAGCCGCTAAGCTGTAATGGACAGCGCCGTCGTACAAAATATGCTCGTAGATCTCGTCGCTGATCACGTAGAGATCAAACTCGTTGGCCACCTTGACGATGGCGTCGATCTCCGCACGATTGAGTACCCGGCCAGTAGGGTTGCAAGGGCTGTTGACCATGAGCACTTTGGTGCGCTCAGTGATCACTCGCCGTAAGGATTCCTCGGTCAACGCGAAATTTTCGGCGCTTTCGAGTTGCACCCGCACGGGTACGGCGCGGTTGAGTTGCACAATGGGCCCGTAGCTTACCCACGACGGATCGAGGATCAACACTTCATCACCGGGATCCACCATGGCGGCGACGGCGGCATAGAGCGCCCACTTCGCCCCCGGTGTGACCATAATCTGGTTGGGCTTCACGCCATTGACGTTGTTTTCACGCGCCAGCTTGTTGCTAATTGCTTCCAGCAAGGCAGGCGTACCAAAAGCGGGCGGATAATGGGTGTCGCCAGCGCGCATGGCCTGATAGCCAGCCTCAATAATGTGGGGTGGGGTATCAAAATCGGGCTCACCACCAGCCAGATTGATAACATCGTAGCCAGCGGCTTTCAAGTCGCGGCCTTTTTGCATCATGGTGGTTGTGGGCGAGGGGGGGATGGTCTGAATCAGCGTGGATGCCGGTTTCATAAATCTCTCTTCAATCAATAGGAATTAGCTCAAGAATTTGGCAATTTATAAGACAGAAAATCAAGCGAAAATTGGAACCATCAATTGCCCCACTCTCGCAGATTTTGTCATGTCATCTAGCTAGATTTGCAGTATCTCCGGTTCATACAGCTTAGCTTACCACGAGAGCGCCGCTGTTTGCACGGGCGCGTCCCACAATTCGAGCAATTCTGGATCCAGCCGCAATAGGGTGACTGTACAACCGGCCATGTCCAAGCTGGTAATGTAATTGCCCACCAAACGGCGCTCGATCTGGATCTCGTAGCGACTCAACAGTTGATGCAGGTGGCGATAGACGATGTAGAGTTCGTGTTGTGGTGTGCTCCCCAAGCCACTGACCAGTGCCAGCACCCGATCACCACTCTGCAATTGTAGATCCTGCAAAATAGGGGCAACAAGCATCTCGACAATTTCGTCCGCTTTTACCCAAAGGGAACGACGGCGTCCCGGCTCGCCATGAATGCCCACCCCAACTTCGATCTGCCCAGCAGGGAGCTGAAACGTGGGTCGCCCAACGGCCGGGGTGGTACAGCCCGACAGCGCCACCCCCATACTGCGTGCTTGATCACTCGCCCGTTGCGCCACTGCGGCCACCTTTTCTAAAGGATAGCCCCGTTCGGCAGCGGCACCAGCTATTTTCTCGACCAATACAGTAGCCCCCACCGCACGCCGATTATTCACCTTCTCAACCGACACATCATCATGGATCAGTGCTGAGGCCGTCGGAATTCCCTGGTCTTGGACCAATTCCATCGCCATCTCAATGTTGAGGACGCCACCCATATAATTCTTGACGATGAACAAAATCCCCGCCCCGCCATCCACATGCTGGATTGCAGCCAAGTATTGATCAGGCGTGGGGCTAGTAAAGATTGGTCCTGGGCAAGCAGCGTCGAGCATCCCGCGGCCGACATAGCCGATGTTTAATGGCTCGTGACCGCTTCCGCTTCCACTGACTAGCGCAACTTTGCCGCGCACGGGGGCATCGCGTCGACAGACATAATGAGGATGATAATGCACTTCGATCAAGTCGGGGTAAGCGAGGGCGAAGCCTTCTAGGCTTTCAACAACAGCATTCGATGGGTGGTTGATCAGTTTTTGCATAGGACTTTTCCGTAAATGCTTGCGATTCCCTAGTAGTCATCAGCTTGAAAAAATTAGCTGCCCTACTTGGTTGGGCTCACGAAGCATGCACGAGCCACAACTGCATGTGAACTGCCTGCGATAGACTGGGCTCGATTAGCGCAAATTTACGGAGATTGAGAACGTACCGGCACAAACGAACATGTTCATTGTACCGATATTTTCCTGGTTTGACCAATGTTTTAAGCGCGCGTTCAACGTTCGCTAGTCGTCAGCAATTCGGACAACAATCGTTTGGCTTTGGCTGCAGCCTTGGCCCGGTGGCTGATCTGATTTTTGACGTCTGTGGGTAGTTCAGCCATGGTTACTTGATATTCCGGCACAAAGAAGACCGGATCATACCCAAAGCCATGTTCCCCACGCGGCTCGGCGGTGATTATCCCTTCGACCGTATCTTCGACGGTATGGACTTGGCCATCCGGCTGGGCGATCGCGACTACACAATGGAAACGTGCTGACCAGGGGGGCGGCGCGGCAGCTTGCAATTCGCGCAAAAGCAGCAGATAGCGATCACGATCAGTCAGGCCAGGGCCGCCATAACGAGCAGAATAGACCCCAGGTCGTCCATCTAGCGCATCGACCGACAAACCGCTGTCGTCGGCCCACACCCACAATCCCCGCCCTGCTGCATAAGTTGATGCTTTCAAGATAGCATTAGCAGCAAAGGTGTCACCGGTCTCCTCGACATCCTGGGTAATGCCTTCATCCGCCAACGAGGTGACCGTTAGCGGCAGCTCAGCCAAGAGACTTTGATATTCGCGCAGCTTGCCTCGGTTATGGGAGGCTATCAACAATTTTGTCATGTGATTGCCCACTACTGTTCAATATCAAGCGTCAACCATTCATCTCAACTGTCAACCATAGGTCATTGTTTGACCACCATTCTATGCTATCATATAATGCAAGCTGGCCAGAATTGCCACGACTGACGCAGCACCTGATGGATGGCAAGCGAGACATGCAGTCAATAGGGATTCAGGCCAGGGTTGTATAAGTTTGTCAGCTCTGTTGTTTGTATTATTTGTATGCATCCAGTAAAACAGGAGACAAATGTAGTCGCATGGTAGAATCTTACCATCCCCTCCGGATCTTTTCGGGTTCGGCTCACCCTCAACTTGCGCAAGAGATTGCTGCAATGTTGAATGTTGAACTTGGTCATGCCACCACACGTCGTCTCCCCGACAGTGAAATTCATGTGATGCTGGATGAGGTCGTACGCGACCAGGACATCTTCTTTATTCAACCCTGCCCAGCACCGGTCAATGACCATCTCGTCGAAGTGTTGCTCTATTTGGATGCATTTCGCCGCGCCAGTGCCCACAGCGTCAGTGTGGTGATGCCCTATTTCCCGTATGCACGCCAAGAGCGGATGGCACGCGGCCGCGAGGCGATCAGTGCCCGTGTGGTGGCGAGCATGCTCGAAACCATGGGTGCCAAACGGGTGATCTTTGTAGATATTCATGCTCGAGCCATTGCTGGCTTCTTTAACATTCCGGTTGATCCGTTGAGTGCAGTGCCCTTGTTGGCCAATTACTTCCGCAAGCCTGAATTCAAAAACGCAGTGATCGTCAGCCCCGATGTGGGCCGAGCCACCATGGCAGGCAAATATGCAGAAATGTTGGAATTGCCGCTGGTAGTGATGCACAAGCGGCGGACCAGTTTCTCGACCACAGAGACCACCCATGTGGTGGGCGACATCCAGGGTCGTCGCCCGATCATCATCGATGATATTATGGCTGGCGGCAGCGTGCTCAAACAGATCGATGCGCTGTACGACAGCGGGGCCGAGGGCAAAGCTTATTTTGCGGTCACGCACCCAGTCTTGTTAGATACGGCTCTGAAACAATTGGCTGCGGATGATCGCATCGAAAAGCTCGTTGTGACCAATACCTTGCCTGTGCCGCCCGAAAAGCACCAAGAGAAGATCGAAGTCATTTCGATTGCACCCTTGGTTGCAGACATCATCAATCGGATCTATCATGGGCAGAGCATTTCAGAACGACTCATTTTGACATAGTGCACGAGCCTGCCTTAGGCAGTGCTTCCTTGAGGAGGTCTAGCTTGTTTGGTCGAACCCAAAGACCGGCGCCCGACGCCATCGAAGTCATCATTGGACCGCGCGCCACGTTCGGTGGCAACCTCCGCTGTGAGACCAGCATCCGCATTGATGGAGCGGTCGAATCCGGCCAGATCGAGACCCCAGCGAATGTTGTATTAACGGAGACGGCGCGTGTGCAATGCGATATCACCGCCAAAGCCGTGAGCATTCGCGGCAAATTTAAAGGCACCATTCGCGCCGATCGAGTTGAATTGCTCGAAGGCAGCCAGATCTATGGTGCCCTCTATGTCAATAGCTTTTATATGGATGAAGGGGTGCTGCTGCGCGCCGAGCTGAACATCCAGGGTAGCGAACCCGATAGCGATGAGCCGCTTGTTCCAGCCCGCCCCGAACCCAAAGCAGCGATTCCCATTCTACGCTCGCTAGGCAGCCGCGAAGCGAGCTGATCTTCCACACTTAAAGTATTGCCCCACAACCTTAATCTTTATCTGATGTATGGATCGCTCGCCCAAAATCCACTTGGTTCTAGTACCTATCTCAGCGTTGCTGTGCCCTGCTAGCTATCTGATAGAACCTATGGCAGCCCTCGCTGATTCTGAGGTGCTTCGACCAACGTATCCCAAAATTTTTGTCTAACACGTTTGCGCCCCCGGATGGTGCGCGCGTGGCCAAAGAACTCAAGTTCTTCCGAGTTATTCGCTTCACCGGTTTTTGTACTAACCGCTGTTGTTCCACAACCAACAAAAGGAGCTGTCACCATGAAACCCAATGATGGGCGATTACTCGTATCTTTGCTATTGGCATGTGCACTGGTGATCCTCGCCGCCTGTGCGCCAGCTGCCACGCCCGCACCAGCAACCACAGATTCACAAGCATCTCAGAGCACCGAAACCAGTGAGGAGCCAGCCACCGCCGAAGCGGAAGAAGCTGCCAACGAAGAAGCCAGTGCCGAAGGCAACGATCTGCTGGCCGAGATTCTCTCCCGCGGCATTTTGCGTGTCTCCACGGATCCGGCCTATCCGCCCCAATCGGAATTGGTCGAAGGAGTGGATCCGCCCGCCGATACCCTCTGCACCGGCGAAGAGCGCCCCGCCAATCAATTTGCTGGTTTTGACATCGACGTGACCGTTGAATTGGCCAATCGCCTAGGTGTGGAGCCCTGCTTCATCACACCCGACTGGACCTTGATTGTCGGTGGGAATTGGGCTGACCGCTGGGATCTCAGCATTGGCTCAGTGACGATCACCCCTGAGCGCATGCAGGCTCTCTATTTTGCACAACCCTATTACACCACGCCAGCCGCCTTCTATGTCCATACCGACAACACGACATTGAGCGCTTTGGAAGACCTCGCTGGGCTGAATATTGGGGTCTGTGCGGGCTGCACCTACGAATCCTACTTGGATGGCACCCTGGAGATCCCCGGTGAGACCATCGATTTTGTGGTTACCGATGCCTCCATTACTGGTTATGACACAGACACCTCGGCCTTGCAAGACTTGGCTCTCGGGGATGGCATTCGTTTGGATGCAGTACTCACTGCTTTGCCGACCGGCCAATCTTTCATCGACGATGGCAACCCCATCAAGCAACTGGGTGAGCCGGCCTATTTCGAATACTTAGCCCCGGCCATTGACCGCAGCAGCAGCTTGGATGTTACCTCCTTCCGGGAGGCAGTGACCGAACATATTCAAGCTATGCACGCCGATGGCACGCTTCAAGCACTTGCGGAGAAGCATTACGGTACGGATCTAGCCTCACCAGCAGCCACATTCGATATTGCAGCATTAGAGCAATAAGCTGCAGACTTTGCGGAGTGCGGGATCGGGCAGCGACTCTTGACGCGGCGCTCAGGGAACCAGGTGAATATCAAGTGCTTCACTGGTTCCCTGGCTTGCTAGCTTTCTGATGGGCATGGGGCATGTCTAAACTAGTGCTAAGCAGCGTACCAACCAAACAGCAGCCATATTCAGATTTTGGTCAACAGTTGCAGCAACAGGCCAAAGCCGAAGACCGCCGGCAATATTTCCAGCGCGGGCTGGTATGGGCCGTGTTATTTTTGATCTTGGGCAGCTTGCTCTACTTGCTGAAGATCGATGTCCCTTACATCCTTGAGCATCAAGGATTTGTGTTACAAGGGTTATTAACCACGCTATGGGTTTCACTTCTGTCGATCAGCTTAGCAACCATCTTGGCCTTTTTAGGGGCACTGGGGCGGCTGTCCACAAATCCGATCGCGCATAGCGTGGCTAGCTTTTACGTTTCATTGATCCGTGGTACACCCTTGCTGGTACAGATTTATCTAATCTACCTCGGTTTGCCGCAGATCGGCCAGCAGATCAGAGCGCTCGGCTATCCTGAGCTGGGCAATCTACTGATTCTGTCGGCTTTTGCCTCGGGGGTGCTGGCATTGAGCCTCAACTATGGGGCCTATATGACCGAGATCTTCCGGGCAGGCATCCAAGCCATCCCATTCGGGCAATTGGAGGCAGCGCGGGCGTTGGGCATGCGCCATTGGCAAACCATGTGGTATATTGTCTTGCCGCAAGCCTTGCGCATCATTATCCCGCCAATTGGCAACCAATTTATTTCGATGCAAAAGGATTCGGCGCTTGTCTCGCTCATGGGCGTTTGGGAGATCACCTATCGGGCCAATCGCTTTGCGCGCAAGGACAGCAAATTTATGGAAATGCTCTTGCTGGCTGCGGCCATCTATTGGATCATGACTTTGATCTCAGAGTGGCTGCAAGCTCGTTTGGAGCGACGCATGGCTCAAGGCAGCAAACGCTGAGCCGTCTTGGGAGGTGCACAATTCTAGAGCAATTTTGGAGTTTGTGGCGAGTGAGACACTTATGATCTGGTTCTTTCCTATCCTGGGCCTCGTGGTTGGTTATCTCTTAGGCGCGCTGCCTGTGGGGTTGTTGGTCTGCCGACTCTATGGCGTAGATATTCGCACCGTTGGGAGTGGCCGCACCGGGGGTACTAATGCTTGGCGCGCTGCCGGGTTGAAAGCTGCCATTCCTACGGTAATTGGCGATGCAATTAAAGGCGCAGTGGCTGTTTGGCTAATTCGCGCGCTCTTCACTTTCTTTTTCCCCGAGCCTGGTGTGATCAACATCAGCGAAGCTCCACAAGGTTGGAATGAGGCGGAGCTGCGTCTAGTAGCGTTACAATTGGCCGAAGCACTAGCTGGTGGCGCGGCGATCATCGGCCACAACTGGTCGATCTTTATTGGCTTCAAAGGTGGGGCTGGGGGCATTACCTCGGCGGCCACCACCATGGCGATCTCGCCCTTGGTTGGCGGTCCAGTCTGGTTGATTGGCATTCTACTGATTTGGTGGAGCCGGATCTCGTCTATTGCGACATTTGCTGTAGGCGCTAGTGCGTTTGCGATCTTCCTCATCTTGGGCGTAAATCAAATCACACCCTGGCCTTACACGATCTACGGTGCAATCGCCTTGATCGCCGTGATGGTCGCGTTGCAGAGCAACCGTGAAAAGCTAAAAAGCCAGCAAGAGCGGGTGATTACGCTCTGGTAAATCAACGTTCACCCAATTCTTACACTGTATCTAGAATATCTTTCTTGAACGGGCAGCCGATGAGGGCTGCCCGTTTTGTTCTGTAGCACAGTCGTGCCTCAAACATCCATCTAGATAATATTGCTTCATTTATACTAACAGCAGCTTCCCCCGGGCAGCGTGGCCTAGGGCATGGGACGGATCATCGCAGCTGGAGGCAAAAGCATATGCGCATTTATCCTACGCTACCAGTGGCGACCCGACAGGAGTGGCTGAACCAACTGCGTGTTGTGGGTGCGATTCTATTGTTGGGTGCAATTTGGTATACTTTATTTATTTGGGGGGTGAGACTGACGGAGCAATGGCTAACTTGGTCGCAACAAACCTTGGAAGGCAAACCGGCTTGGCTTTCTCTCTTCCTACACCTGCCCACCAGCTGGAGCAACTACTTACCAGCCTGGCTACTCGTCTGGATCAACCAAGCCCTCTTCTTCTATCGACTTCCCCGCGTAGAGCAACGTCTGGTTATACCCGTTGAATTTGCCCTCACGACCTTGAGTTTTGTTGGCATCCAATTGTTACTGCTGCAGCTTTCACAAGATCTAGCAGAGGCGCTCCCCTGGTTTTACGAAGGAACATTGTTGATCACCTTACTGCTGCTGGCCCTCCTCTTTTGGGTGCAAGGGTCGGGAGCGCTGCACGGTTTCTGGTCCACCCGAGCGCACAAAAACAAATCCTCGCTCAGCGATTCATAATCAAGCTATAGCCCCCATCCAGCTCGATTGTCTGACCAACGATCATGGCTGCAGCATCACTGCAAAGCCAAGCCACCAACGCGCCCACATCCTCTGGCGTGACCAAACGGCCCGCAGGTGTATTTTGCTGAGCGTGTTCGATCATCTGATCCTTGCTCGGGAAAAAATCCAACGCGCCGGTCAGCACAACACCAGGGCTGATACAATTGGCGATGATACCTTTGGGCGCCAATTCGACAGCCAAATAGCGCGTGACCGCTTCGATCGCAGCTTTGCTTACCCCAACCACACTGTATTCGGGAAAGACGCGCCGGCTACCGATACTGGTGATGTTAATGATCCGACCCCAACCCCGTTGCAGCATATGGGGAATGGCCGCCTGGGCACCCAACAGAATACTGCGCGCATTGATGTTGAGGGTCCAATCCCAAGCGCGGGCATCGATTTCAGTTACCGGTCGGATTACACCACTGGCGGCATTCCCAATAAAAATATCCAGCCCACCGAGTAACTCTGCAGCCTGTTCGACCAGACGCTGAACTTCTTGCTCTTTGCCCACATTGGCTTTGATGACCGCGGTGCGGACACCAAAGCTAGCAGCAGCGGCAGCAGTCTCTTCGGCATCTTCACGGCGGCGCAAATAATTGATGGCAACATGACAGCCCTGGGCCGCCAAAGCCAGCGCAATGCCGCGACCGATGCCCCGGCCACTGCCAGTAATGACTGCCACTTTACCTTTCAAAAACATGGCTCACCTCTCCACGTAAACCAGCGAAGCATGGGTTATTGGGAACTTGATGAGACTGATTTACCAATCCAAAGCAACCAGTCGTAGTAATTCATCAGCAGTGGTCGTGTTGCGAATGCGCACCCGCCGTAATGTAAACAAGTCATCACTCTCATGAGTAGCCCCTTGTTGTGTGGTCAGCCCGGCCCAATAATGGGCACTGTGAAAGATCGCAATGGTTTGCGCGTCATACTCTCCAGCGGGGTAAGAGATAAAACGCGGGCGCGTCCCGATCTCGAATTCGATGGTTTCGAGACTGCCCAGCGCCTGCCAAACTAGGTAGTCGGCGGTTTGCCCGCGCAAGGAGACATGGTTCCGCCCGTGGGATTCGATCGACATCCCCGCAGCGTACATAGTCCGCACCATGTCCCATGTAAGATACCCGGGGCGCTGCTCATCGATGAAGTCGGTCACCACAAAAAAGGTAGCGGTCATGCCAGCCTCGACCAAAATGGGAAAAGCTTGTTCATAGTTGTCGCGATAACCATCATCAAAGGTGAGCACGACCGAACGTTCAGGCAACGGGGCGCCTTGCGTCAGATGCTCCACCAAAGTATATAAACTAATGGCTTGATACCCTTCCGCGCGCAGACGTTGCACATGTTCGGCAAAACGTTCGGGGGTCACCGACAGATCGCGGCGGTAGATATCAGCATTGGCCGGAGGATCACTGACATAGTGATACATCAAGATCGGCACTTGCGCAGTTCGTGCCACCCCGTCGGGTGTCGGCTGCAGAGCAAGCGCGGGCGGTTGCGGCAATGTTATATTGAGACCGAACTCTGGCGAATGCACAAACAGTTCCCCCGTAGGAGTGGACGTCGGAACCAGCCAGGCCGGAGTCACCACCGGGACAGCAACCGTGATCCCGCTGGTGCGCCAAATGGCCGGGGGCGGCGTCGGTAAGGGGGATTGGAGTAGCGTGTGCAGATCAACTGTTGGTATAGGCGTAGGAGTCAAAGTCGCAGTCAGCGTAGGAGTAGAGGATCCAGTAGTCAGTGGCTGCGTCGCTGTAGGCAACACAGTGGGCGTCACACCGGCAGCAACTTGGCCGCTGCTCGGTGTCGTCAACAGTGCTGATACCGACCCGGCAGCAGATGGGCGACAGGCCGTGAGCCCACCTAACAAGCTTAGTGCAAAAAAAATTGCACGTATAAATTTATCGCGCATTAATTACAAATCCAGCTCTTAATTTTATTAAATCAGAAAGGCCTGACCAAGGCCCCATTTATCCACTTCTGGACATTACCTAACCGTTGAATCAACACTAAACTAGTGTTTTAGCACAAATTAGGACATATCAGCGAAATACTTATTCTAATCATCACGCTTTTATTCATGAAGGTATGCTTATATCCGCATTGGTTGACAACTAGGGTTGATTTCAGTATACTGCCCCTGCATCAAAATACGCCATTTTTACCCGAATACCCTCGTTCTGGGTTTATACCCAGTTATGTGCTTAGTCGGCCTACGGCGATGCCCGCCAGTCTGTCTAAACATTCAAAAGTGCCGTCAGTCAATAGAACGGGTACCAAGTCCGAATTTGAGCTTCCCCATACAGTTCGGCCTAGCATTTCTGGGTAGAATTCAGTCAAAGCTCTATGCATTGATCGGGCGAGTTGAGCCATCACCGAGCGGGCTGTTGGATTGTATTCTGGGATCTATTTTATGTACCGACAAAAAATTCGCGATTATTACGAGCACTTAAGCAGGAGCTATCGCAAAGTTGCTGATTATATTATGAGCAACTACTACGAAGTCTCCTTTTTAACGGCAGCTCAATTGGCCTATGCAGTCGGGGTGGATACCACCACGGTTGTACGCTTTTCCCAACGACTGGGCTATAACGGCTACCCCGAATTGTTGCATGATATCCGCGAACAAGTCAAAGCTGAAATTTACGCGGCTTATGAACCCAGAGAACTCTCACCGACAGACCCGGCGAGGGTCTTTAAGGATCGTACCGAGCACGAGCGGCACAATTTGCAGCAGATGTTAACGCACAATCCCCCGGAGCACATCAAAGCGATTGCTGCCATGTTCGACAAGGCCAACCACTTGGTGCTGATCGGGGAAGGGTACGCCGAAGCAGTGGCCGAATTGGTGGCGCAACAATTTCGGCATCGCGGCTTTTCCGCCGAGGCTGTCAGTGATGATCCAGTCAAAAAAGCAGCCACCTTGATGAATCTCACTGCAACCACCCTGGTGATCGGCATCAGCGCCACTGAATACGGCAGCTCCGTTGCCCGAGCCTTAGAATTCGCTCGCAGCAAAGGGGCCGCAACCTTGGGGATTGTCGGCTCGCTGGCTAGCCCGGTGAACCGCATGTCGGATCGAGTCGTGTTTGCCCCGACAGATGCTGCAGGTCCGCTCCCAAGTATTGTTGGGCTCGTGGCAGCGCTAGCAGCCTTGGTACAAATTGCCAGTAAAGATAGTGCAGCCTCCGTCGAGGCGCATCTCACGGCCTTTACCCAAGCGTATCAATTCTTGACCCAGCCTGAGAACGCTGCCAGCGAAGATGACGAGGAAGGTTAACGTTCTTCTGCCGGCTGGGGTTGTTGGGCCAGAATCCCCAACACCAAAAATGCCAGAATATAACCCAGATAATTCTCGTTCAGAAAACGGCTGCTGTAAAAGAAGAGTAACAAAAAGAGCCCATAATGCCAACAAGCATTGGCCAGCGTATTGGTGCGTTGTTGGCGACGTAAAAACCAAATCAACAGTGGACCGGCCAACACCAACTCCAAGAGCCAAAAGGGCCATTGGGAAAAACGGTCGGCCACTAGCCCCAATGCTAAAACAAAATTGCTAGCCCCCCATCCCCAAATCTGATAGCCTGTTTCGCCTTGTCCACTGCTCCAGCGCCAGACATCATCATAAAAGGCAAAGGGATCCCACACAATATAGGGCCCAACCAGGACGGCAAAGCTCAGCAACGCCGGCCATACTCGGGCGATTACCTGCGGAATTTGGCGCAGAAGCGCAAGCCAGCCAACCTGAAGTCGTTCCTCACCCAAAAACAATAATCCATAAAATGGAGCAAAAAACCAAGCTGTGGGTTTGCTGGCACAAGCTACCCCCAGCAGCAGCGCTGCACCCCATCGCCAACGTTGGGCATGGCTCGGACTTGGCACTTGTTGCGAACGCTGCCAGGCGACCAAGCTCAACAACAACCAGCACAGGACAAAGGAATCATTCTGGCCAAAGACTAGATCCAGTGCCATGATCGGGTTCAGGGCCAGGAGCGTCACCAACGCCAATTGCGTGCGCGGACCGCGCACCAGCTGCGGCGCCAGGATCAAAGCGATGGCCATCAAGAGCAGATAAACTAAGCGTTGGTCATAGAAACCAGCCCATTGGCCGAGCAGGTAAAAGGGCGTACTAAAGATAAAGGTCCAGGGCAAATAGGGATAGTGATAGAGCGCAGTGCGGTATTCACTAAAGCCCCACTCGGCCATAGGCGTTTCGACGTAATCTTCGCGATAGGGATTTTTGCCCGCCAAGAAATATTGTATCGTCGCTTCGGTCTGAATTACGCCGCCATCGTGCGTATAGCTGGCCGGGCCGCTCCCCTGACGCAGCAGGATTAGTTTGGCAGCCGGCAAGAAGAGGGCTGTCAACAAGATGGCACTCAACAAGAGCCATTTGGCACGCTGGCGCCAGCGTCCACTTGGCAGTAGATCAACGAGAAGATAGCCGATTAACCCACCCAGCGTGAGCGCATTCAAAACCAAGCCGAGGGGATCCCCGGGCCGCGGGCTGGGTGTGCCAATCGCTTGTTCGCCTGCCTCCGGCAGGAGATTGCCCAAAATCGGGTGGCGCAACTGATCCGCTACGCGTGAGCCGGGCAGTGCACCCTCTTCGGCCAAGCCAATAATCATCAAAACAGCAAAGACCAACAGTGCCAGCAGTAAAGCGTCCCAACCAGGCAAGGTGGTCTGGGCACTTGGTCGAACATCACGGTTGGGTATAGGCATAAATTCGACTCGGTGGTCCGTCAGCAATAATATAGATGGTACGGCTACTGATCGCGGGCGGATAACGAATAATGGAAGGGATGCCCCCGCCCGCGGTCACCGCGCCATTGTCGGGATGGACAAACTCAATCGTCCCATTCCCAGATACCAGCAACAATTGATCGGGGGAGACAATCGGCCCGCCACGCGCTTCACCGCTGGTGGCTATCGACCAAAACAAGCCAGTGCCGTACCGATCAAAGGCCTTAATAAAACCGGAACCGCTCGCAAAGATGGCTCGATCCCCAAGCCCGATGCCGGTCACAAGCTGGCCGCCCCCGTCGTAGGTATGTAGGTTCTTTCCCGTAGCGGCATCTAATACAATCACCTGTCCATTCGTGGTGACGATCAACTCACTGAGCGCTTTGATGCCATTAGCCGCATAGACAGGTGGCGCAGAGAAATTGGTCAATCCATTCGTCCACACGAGCTCAAAATTATCAACATCCAGCGCCCACAGTTGCGCCCCTGCGACATAGATCAGATGAACACCATGTGCCAATGGCTGGGGCAAGGTAGCCCCCAACGGATACGATTGCAGCATGGCCCCATTATTCCGATCCACTTTTAAAAGATGATGGTTGCTGTCCGGGGCCCGGACGCTCACATACAGAAAGTTATCTCGCGCAATAAAACTGGAAACCGCTTGCGCACTAGGCGGACCGCTAGGGATCGAGATGGATTGTTGCCAGATCGGAGCGTTACTTCCCAGGGATACGGCCGTAATCCGTCCACTATCATCACTGACATAGAGAATATTGTCGATCACCAGCATGGGCTGGCTGATACCGGCACCGAGGGAATAGGTCCAAGTTTGGTTACCTTGGTTGCGATCGAACCCGTAAATAGTTCCATCACTTGTTCCCCCCAAGACATAAGGCCCCACCACCAGCAATGGAGTAGAAAATTGTTGCGGAATGGTGGACGAATCGACCGACCAACTGGGTAATGTCTGCAAGCTCCCATTCAAGCCATTGCTGAGCCGCCCCGTATTGGCCCGATCTTGCCGAACATAGGTGGCACTGTCGGGTGGAATGGGGGTAGCGACGGGAGGCGGCGGGAAATTGGCAGGCCAAGGCTGGACGGGCAGCCAACGGACGTCGTTGGGTGTCGCACTGGGCGGGGCGTTATCGGGCAACGCCGCATTGTCAACCGGAGGCGCATAGACCTGGCGGACCCAGCGCTGCTCGTTATCAACGCAGCAGAGATAGACCCATTCTCCGCTCTCGTCGCGCCCACGCAAATCCACCTGGGTATTCACCTGCAAGGTAGCGACGGGGGTATGGGTATTCAGCGGGGCCAACCGTAACCAAACGGTCGTAGCGGCGAAGGTCGGTGCAATATACGCACGTAAGGTTTGGACCTGAAACACGGTAGGCATCGGCGTAAAGGTTGGCGTTTCCGTCGGCACGAACATGGTCTCGGTCGGCGTGGGGGTTTCGGTCTCTATCACAACTGGCAATGGCTCTTCGGTCGGCACCAAGGGCGACGTTGGCTCCACACCGAGATCGGGCGTGGGCAGGCTCACATCCGGCGCGATCAACGTTGGCGTTGCGGGTGGGGGCAGCTCACCGCCGCCAATCGGCACCAAATTGATGTTGGCTGCGGTGGCTGAAGCGGCCACATCCGGCTGCTCTGTTACGTCCTGTTCGTCAGGCGGATTTTCATGTTCAACCGGAAGCAAGAAAATCGCTTCGCTTGGGGTTGGTGTGGCCCTCGGCACAACGGCTTCATAGGCGATCTGGGTGGCACGATCTTCAGCAATCATCGTAGCGCGAAAATCAACCGTGGCGACCAAGGGCGAGGCTGGGGTAGCCGTAGGCGTGGGTGACGGCGCGAAGCGGAACTCGATACCGCCCATATAATAGCGCCAGAGTGCAGCAAGCAGCCCGAACACAACCAGTGTCAAGACAGCGGTTAGCAGCCAAGTAGAGCGGTGATAAACTGGTTCAGGTGGTTCGTTCGAAAAGCGCGCCATAATTGGCCTATCATAGCATCACTCGTGTTGATCCAAAAACTGAGGCACAAAAATCAGGTGAGGGTCGGCAAATTCACTGGACCGATATCCGAACCATACATTTTTTGATCTATCAACGCTTGGCTATACTGAAAGGGAGCCTTATCACTCCCTAAAATTGATTATGGCTCCTGTATGCGCCGCCACTCCCAACACAGAGCCCAAAGATTTTGAGCAAGCGGCGAGTCTTGTATCAATGACGATTGTGCCATCTACCCAGCGACTAGGAAGCAAATGCCATGAAGATCACCGATGTACAGATTGTTCGCGTTCACGGCCACTACACCGGGCCTATCTATCCACCGGGCGAACGCCAGTCCCGTGCTATCGATCTCTATCCGGAATTTAATACCCCAGTCGGGGCGGAACAAGGCGCGGGGGCAGCCATCCGAGCGCTCTACCTGGAAATTCATACCGATGAGGGCGTGAGCGGGCGCTTTGGCCCCATCCAAGAATGGCAAGCCTTTCACGTTACTCGTAGTTTGCGGCCTTTTTTGCTAGGGCGCGATCCGCTGGCGAGCGAATTACTCTACGACCAAATGATCAGGCTGGACCGGCATGGGCGCTCAGGGATGTTTATAACTGCGATCAGCGTGGTCGATTGTGCTTTGTGGGATTTGCGTGGCCACGCCTGGGGACAACCGATCTATCGGCTGCTGGGCGGTCCAACGCGTGCCGCTGTACCAGCTTATGCCAGCATGTTAGGGTTTGATAGCTCTCCCACGACCGCGGCTCAGCTGGCAAGCGAATATAAGGCATTGGGCTTTTCTGCGCAAAAATGGTTCTTCCGCTATGGGCCGGGCGATGGCTTGGAGGGCTTTGAGAAAAATCTCGCCATGGCCTACGCAGTACGCGAGGCGGTCGGGCCCCACTACCCGATCATGTTCGATGCGTTCATGGGCTGGGATGTCAGCTATGCCGTCAAAATAGTGCGTGAATTGGCCCCACTGCGCCCCACCTGGATGGAGGAGCCAATTCCACCGGAACGAGTGAGCGAGCTGCGTAAGATTCGTGCCGCGGCGGATGTGCCCATTGCGACCGGTGAGCATGTCTATACGCGCTGGCAGACCAAAGAGCTGTTGGTCAACCAAGCAGTCGATGTGTTGCAAAATGACCCCGATTGGACTGGCGGCATCACCGAATTGGTCAAGATCGCGGCACTGGCTTCGGCGTTTGAGGTGCCGTTGGTTGCACATGGTCACTCGCTCTTATCGGCCTTGCATGTGGCGGCGGCCAACTCTCCGGCGGCCATTCCCTGGGTCGAATATCTCGTCCGCGCTCAAGAGCACAAACAATTTTTCCACGCGTCGATCTACCGGCCAGAGGGCGGGTCAATTCAGATTCCAACACTGCCTGGCTTGGGGCTGGTCTTGGATGAAGCCAAAATCGAACGCCGCGAGGTTGTCAATTATTGAGCATTGGAGGTCAACGTTGTTTGTACTACGTGGACAGTGAGAGGATCCTGCGAACGCTTGCGGTTATTCGTAACTTACACTAGCCACCTCATTATCTTCGAGGGAGCACCGCGCTTCCTCGAAGATTTTTACAGTCTCTCTGCAGGCCGCCTGGTTTACCCAGTGATCATCCCAGTCTCGGTTAAGTGATCGTAGCGGTTGTAGAAATGGAGCCGCCACACCTCGCGCCCCGTATGTTCGACATATTCAAAATGGGTGACACCGGTGTTGTTTGTCCACATTTCACAGCGCCGCCACGGCCCCACATTAAACACGTGATCAAAAACGCAATCAATGACCCCACCGTGACATACAACCAATACGGTCTGTCCCCGATGACGTTCGACCAATTCTTCAATGAAGAGACCAACGCGCACACGGGTGTGCATATAAGTTTCGCTGGTTTCCGCATCGCGCATGGTCGGTGAAAAAGGTCGGGCCGTTGCCCACACCGATTGATATAACTTGGGAGCGTCGTCCGCATCCCAGGCGGAGTGGTCGATCCGGTTATTGCCGATTTCGCGCACGCGATGGTCGAATTGGAGCGGGATGTCATACGCCTTCGCAAGCGGTTCAGCGGTCTGTTGCGCCCGTTGCATCGAGCTGGCATAGAGCGCATCCACCTTAGGCAGATAGTGGGGCAACCACTTAGCCAAGGCACTGGCTTGCTGTTCGCCCAATTCCGTCAGAGGCTGGTCGAGAGTATAACCACTGCTCCAATCCCAATCTGCAAGATTGACAAAACTTTGGCCATGACGAATCAGATATAAATTCACAAACTTTACTCCTTATATAAGCCAACGAGAGAGGACAGATCGATCAATCAGCGAAACAGCGCCTAGTCAATTAGCTATGCAAGCATGCGAGCAAATCGTACGGGAAATGAGAATGGAGAGCAAATTACCGGGTTAAGCGAAGCGCACTGCGCCGCGCCGCCCAAATGCCGCCGAGAAAGCCAAAGGTATGCCCTAACCAAGAAACGCCAGGTTGCCAACTCAGCAGACTCCAGACCATGGAACCATACAGCAAGAAAGCGAAGACGGCAATCAACAAGCTGCCGCTGCGTCCATCGATCAGCCCACGCACGAGCAGATAGCCCAAGTAGCCAAAGATCACGCCGCTCAACCCCAAGTGCAGCGAATTGGGTGCTCCCAGCAGCCAGATCGCCAAGCCACTGATCAAAATGATGCTGAGGGTGACGCGCCAAAATTCACGCCAACCAAATAAACTCACCAGCCAGCCGAGGATCAAAAAAGGCACGCTATTGGCAATTAAATGGCGAAACCCAACGTGGAGCCACGGAGCAAACAACAAATTGCGCAGGCCGAGCATGGTGCGCGGCCGAATGCCATAGAGGTCGAGATCCATCCCGATCCACAGCCAATCAACCACCTCCAAAAACCAGAGGAACAGCAAAATCCCGCTGAGCAGCAAAATGCGGGTGCTCAATTCAGCCTTCCAACGGCCGACCACTTTTTCAGAAATCATTGTTCCGGTATACCCTTTGGTAGATGAAATGATCACACCAGCGTCTACGTGCCCACACATCATGACGGCACGTACGCAGAACGATTGATCGAGACAATGGTAACCATGAACCGCTTTGCGGTCCAGACAGAATCAAGAACGCACTCAAAAGGAAAAGTTTATGGCCTATACGCTGACCGACCAATTTCGCCCTTTGCGGTTGGTGCTGCGCGTGAATGGTACCATGCTAGGGTTAGCACTTGGCAGCAGCCTGTCGTTGATGAGCAAAACAGGACTCAGCAACTGGGGTCTATACGAAACAGGCACACTCTGGCCTTTCCGGTTGGCTGGAGCCATGTTGGTGATGCTGGGACTCGTCTTTTGGATCGTCGCTAGCCAAGAAGAGATCAGTTTTTCGCTCTTGTTGACCGTAGCATTGACCAATGCGATAGTAGCGTTTGTGCTTTTGAGTGCCTATTTACAACAAGAATTTAGCGCCTTGACGACTC
>CAZMRA010000067.1:0-19618 GCA_964568485.1 uncultured Caldilineaceae bacterium
GAGTGGGTCACGCACCGCCAGCTTGAGTAACGGCTCCGGATCCACCACCCAGAAGAAGCGGCCGCTGTTGGCGCGCACCTGGATGGCGAGAGGTCCAGTGTGGGTGATGGCTTGCGGCAACTCCACCCAGATCAGGCGGAGATCGGTGCTGGCGGCGAGTTGCACCACCCCCGGGTCGGTGAGCGGCTCGCCGTTTTGGGCGGTGCTCAGCCAGACACTCAACTCGCAGGCCACGGGTGCTCTCCCAATCAAACCAATCCGCGCCACTGGATAGCTGGCGATCTCCTCATGCAACACAATGCGGCTGACCGGTTCCGTCCCCACGATGTGACCGCGAATGTTCCCCGCGGCGGGCGGCAGGGCATCATTCAACGGCACCAACAGCCGCAGCCCATCATAGGTCACGGTCAAATCGGCAGTGACCAAGCTGGGGGTTTCGGCATCCAACGGGCCGCTGGACAAATCCAAAGGCAGGCGCTGGGGCTCGCCGTGCACGGTGACTCGCGTCACGCCAGGAAAAGTGCGCCGCAACACCCCCTGCAACGGCTGCACGGCATAGCCGAAGGCCGTGCCTGTTTTGGCAGCCGCGCGCCATTGAAAGCGTAACGGCTCCTGCGCGGCCAGTTGCTTCTCGAAGGTGGCTTGGCCGTGATTGACCAGATTCAGCGTGGTGGGCGGCGAGTCATCCAGATAGAGGCCATCTTGTTGGAAGATGGTCGTGGCCTCGCTCTCATTGGTCACCGTCAGGTCGTCGGGCAAATTTTTGATGCGCGCACTGGCGTTGGTGATGGTGCTGGTCAACACGCGCTCGCCTTCACCGGCAAAATTCTCCACCACACTCACCCGCACCCGGCTGACTGGCTGAATGTCCCGCGGCAAGTGGACCGTGTTGCCGTTCATGCTCGCGCCTGCATAGAGCTTGGGCGTACTGGCCCGCCCGATTGACGGGATCGCATAGATGGGCAGCCATTCGGTTTGGGGATTGGGCACTGCAATCACGAGACGAGCACTGCTGCTCGGGCTAAAGGGCAGATCTTCGGTGGCACCTTCGGGCCGATAGGTAAAGCCGCTGAAGGTCAAGGCGACGAGGCGGACTGTCTGCCCAAAGTTGAGAATGTGATGCCGCCCGCTCTTGGAGATCGAGAGGCTGCTGAGGGTGCGTTCGGCTTGGGTGGATGCCCCAATCGTCAGCGCGCCAGCGGTCACTTCCACGGTGTCGACGCCCACGGGGCATGGCCAGGTGACCGTTTCACTCACCGGCGCTTCCGCGGTCGTCAAGTACTGCATGCTGATCACGCCACCCGGGAAGAGCTCGGTAACGACCATCTCCACGATCGCGGGCGAAGCAATCTGTTGAGCCAGCAACTCCTGTTCCAAGACCATCATGGTGCGGCCCTCACAACCAAGGGAAAGCGTCCAATCTCCAGCCCGCTGCCGGTTTCGCTGTCATCGATCGCCAGGATCAACACATCGGTGGTGGGCTCGGCGGGCGGGGTATAGACGACCTCGGCGACGCCAGCGCTGACCGGGAGCAAGCGCACCCCGTTCGCGCCCTCTGTGCCACCGCTCAACGTACCGGCGCCGACTGTGCCATCGTGTTTTTCAAGACGGGCGGCCAGCGTACCAAAGGCGGCCGCGTCGAGCGCATTCGCCGTGATGCGGGCGGTTCCTCGGGTCTCTGCGGCGATCGTCAAGGTGACCGCCGGGCCGTTGGCCACCAGATCGGGCTGGGCCGGCTGGATGGTGATCGGATGCACGAGCCCACGAATGCGGATTTCGCCAATCTCCACACCGGCTTGACCACTTTCACCCACCGGCCAGAACCAGCCTTCCAGCGCCAATGTCAACACCAGCGGCGCAGTCGGATCGACGTGGATGTCCAGCGGCAGGTCAGCGCTGTTGATGACCAGTGTGAGGATACGAAAGCCCGGGTCGGGTGCTTGGCCGCCAAATGCGGTCCCCGAGCGGATGTCGTCGGTATCCAGCGCATAGAGAACCTGATCAAACCACTCCAGGAGCGTGCTCCGCGGCTGATCCGCGTCGCTGGGCACGAAGGAAAGCGCCAACTGCCCGCGCAACCGCACCACCCGCCGCGGTTCAGGGTCACCAGGCACCACCTCCAGCCGCCGGTCGCGAAATTCGGGGAGCATCGGCTGCACAGAGCGCACGCCAACCAAGATGCCGGTCTGGCTCGGCGCGCCGGTGGCAATCTGCACCTCGTCGCGGATCGCAGCGGGTAGCCGCGCCCGCAGGGTTGTCTGAAATTGCTGCTCAAACTCAGCTAACATGGTCCATCTCGGAATCTAAGCTCGCGCCACGAATGCTGCTCATCGTCTGATCCTGGCGGCGGCTTGCGCTTGCAATCCTAGTTGGCGCACCCGGCCAAGGGTGGTACCCAGCAGCTTGGCCAACTCCTCGTCACTCAAGGCAGCCAGTTGTTCAAAGGTCTCAATGCCACTGGCGTGGAGGCGGCTAGCAAATTGCTCACCTACCCCGCGCAGTTGGGTAAAATCCACCGGCGGCGTGACCGCACGGGGCTCCACGATACGAGGATCCACGATCACATCGGAGCCCAAACGCCGATTCAACTGGCCCACATTCTGCTTGACGGTATTGAGATCGGCCTGAATGGCCGCGGTAAATTCGCGCAAGCTGCTGTCGATCTCTCCACGGATCCGCGTGTTGATGCGGCTGTCCAGTGCCTGCACTTGCCCTTGCAGTGTCGATAGGCTGTTCTGGATGCCTTGCAGTTGTGTCGCTGCAGCCTGCTGGGCCAGACTGCTCATCTCTTGGCGTAGCGCAGCGAGCTGATTGCTGAGCATGGTGTTCAGGCGACCTTCCACCTCACTCAGCGCGGAGAGACGCCGGTCAAACTCGCCCAAAGCGGCCTCCACCGCGGCGGCCACTTCTTGCTGGATCACCTCCGTGGGGATAGTTTCCGGCCGTCCCTCCAGCGGAGCCAGCCGGGCATTCAGGGCCTCGAGCGAGACAAAACGCTCGTTGAGGCGAGGCGACAAGTCATCCAAAGAGCCGCCGGGACGTGTTCGCAGTTCATCGATCTGCACCTGGATGTCGCGCATGCGCTTCTGGAATTCCTCGTTGCTGATAAAGCGACCGCTGGCTTGCTCATCAAAGATGATGGCCACCTGCTCTTTGATACTCCCGCGGACGGACTCGGTGAGCCGCACCGTTAGCTCTTCGCCGAAGAGGGCTAGTTGGTTGTTGAGCCTGGCACTGGTGACAAACCGCTGCTCCAGCGTAGCGTTCAACTCGTCCATGCGGGCATCCAATTGCTTGCTGATGCTCTCGCTGATCACGGTTTGCTGGCTATTGGCGAACTCAGCCAAGCGCTGATTCAACTCGTCCGCGGCAACAAAACGCTGGATCAATTCTCTGCGGAAGGCGTCGAATTGAGTCGTCTGTTCACTGCGCAATTCGTTGGCCAGGATACCGAGTTGCTGTCCCAATAGATCCTGTTGCACATAGCGTTGGTCGAATTCGGCCCGCTGCTGGGTAATCGCAGTAGCCAGTTGAGCCTCGGTAAAGGTGCGCAAATCCGCGGTGAGCTGATCGATCAGATCTTGCGGTGGGCGGGTGCGCACATCGCGCAGGGCATCGTCCAATTGCTCTTGGGTGATGAATTTGCTCTGCAGTTCGGCCAACTGAATTTGCAACGTCCGGGCGTCGAGCATGGTCCCATCGGGATTGGTGAGCCGCTCCCGCAGTTGCTCCAAGTTGGAGACCCGCCCAAACAGCTCGTCAAAGTTGGGGAGTTCACCATTCACGCGGATGCGATCGCCCAACTCCAGCGCTTGATCGATGTTCTCTTGAATCGTGCCCAGGGTAGTACGCAGATCCAGTACTTCGTCGCGTGCGTCGCTTTGGGCCTCAAATTTGCGACGCAGGATGGTGAAATCCGCGGTGCGGGAGATGTCGCTGATCTTGACATCGTTGAGGTTGACGCGCACTTTGCCCAGTTCTTCTTGGAGCAGGGCCAGTTGAGCCTTGAGCTTCTCGTTGTCGCGCTCGAAGGTGGTCAAGCGGCGGTTGACCACCGGGTCAGAAAGGCCACCCTGTTCGATCAGCGCTCGCAATTTGGGTGTCAGCCAGCCGACATCCACCTCTTCCACGTGTTCGTGTTCCGCGACGACGGTGCCGCTGCTTTCCGCCAGCAAAACGCGTGCTAATTCGATCACCCCACCGGTCAGCAGATTCCAATCCTCGGCCCGGATGAGGGTGCCTTGCCGCATGTCCGCTAAGGGGACCAGGCGCTCGTTCAGGGCAGCCAATCGCTCTAGTGCTGCTACAGTTGTCATGAGTTAGCCTCCAAAGATGCCAACATGCCGCCCGAGCGTGCCGATGATCTTTTTGTCTGCCTGTTCATACACGCGCAGCTCTTGTTCGGGCTTGATGCTGGTGCCAGCGGCGATGTGCTGCTGCGCCCGCTCATTCAGCTCTTTGACACCCGGTTCAGCGAGGAAGGCGTCGGCATCTTCGCCCTGCTCCACCGCGATCGCTTGAATTTCGTTCACGATCAGGTTGCTGAGCGAGTTCAGTTTGCGCGTGTAGTTAATGGTTGGCTCGTGAATCAGCAATTCCAGTTCATCGATGCGTTCCAAAAGCCGCAGCCCGCGCTCAGGATTACGGGTGGTGATATTCTCGTCGACCTTGCGGCGCAATTTGGTCGCTTCGATCTCGCGGCGCAGTTCCAACAGGCTACGGCCAAAGGCCTCGGAGAAGCGCATAATGTTGCCCTGCACTTCGTCGATCTTTTCGGCAATTTCGGGGTGATCGTGGCCGCGCGGCGAAACGAGCTTGGTCAACTCCAGCACCGCGTTGGCCAGATCGTGGATCGCCGTGGCCATCAAGTTCCAATCCGCGGCCAAGATGGCTTCACCGGGCTGCTTGTTGCCGAGTGGACCGATGGCTGCACCCACCGCCGAGACGGTCTGCTGCACTGGCGCCAAGTCGGCGTCAGGAATGTCGCGGATCGGCGTGTCGCGGAAGATGTCGGCGGGTACCGGCACAAAGACTTTGGTCGGCGCCGGCTGGGGAAAGAGGCGCACCCGCCGCTGGTCGATCACCGTGAGCAGATTTGGGTGGCGCACGGTCACCTGATAGAAGCCGGGCTCCAGATCCCGCACCACCAGCGAGCCATCCAAAAAGGCTTTGCGCTCGACGGTTTGCCCCGTTGCCTCGTGCACCAGCGAAATGGTTGCATCACGAAAAGCGGGTTGATAACCTTGCAACTGAAAATTAAATGCCGCTTTCATGCTCATTCTCCTTCATAGAACCCAGATGCTCCGGGTGAACGTTGTCCATGGTGCCGGGGCAAGAACCGGCTGGCTTGGGAGCCGACGCTTAGAACCATTGCAAGTCCCCATAGGGGAAGCTCACTTCCCAAAAGAGGGTCAATTCGTGATCATTGCCCTTGGTGATCGGATCGAAAGTGACCCGGTTGTACAGCACGGCTTCCGTCTCGCTGCTGCGCGCCAACAACCCAGCCTCGCGCACGACGCCCACGGCCGCCTCCTCGGGCAGGGTGCCGCGCACCCGGACCTTGACCACCCGCCGCACCTCATCCACCTCGCTGGTGAAATTCTCCGGCGGGATGGGCGCTTCGGTTGCGCCGACCAGCTCTTCCGCATCCATCGTGAGCGCGGGGGTGTCAAAGGTCTCCGGGTCGGGCGCATTACTGGTGCCCACCGCCATGTGCGTAATGGGCGAACCCGCGCCCGAAAAGAGAGTGGCGATCAGCGCCGCGCCGGCCCGCATCACGGCGTTCTTCGCCTGTCGACGGGCGATCACGGCCCCGGTCGCTTTATCGGTCAATTGAAGAGTGACAGTCGCACGCATCGCAGCACCTCGTCTGAATCAATTCCTTACGCAAAGGTCGAATGCTCAAATTCAGTTACCGAAAAGACGCCAGTCGCATCGGGTAGCTGATCCGCACCGGTGGGGCCCACTTCGCGTACCACCATGGGCATGATGCCGGTGAGGAAATCCCCCAGGGGTTGCACTTCTTGCAGCGGTTGAAAGGTGACCCCGTTGCGCACTCCAGCGGCGGCCAGTTGCCGGACGCCACTGCGCAGGGAAAATTCCAACCGTTCGGCGGCGACGAGCGCATCCGGCAAGCGCCCCGCAGAGCTGAGCAATTTGCCCGCAGGCAGTTTCACGTCAAACGCTGCGGGTTCACTTTCCCGCCAGACCGTGTAGAGCACCACCGCTGGTGGCTGATAAAACAGGGCGTGGTTGAGTTCCGCTTGGTCATAGCGACCCTGGACCATCCGCTGGTCGGGCAGGGAGAAGAGAAAGCGATTCAGCCCCTCTTCATCGAAGTGCGCCAGCGGGAAGAACCAAAGCTGGTTTTGGCCACGCTGCAACGTGATGGCCCGCGCCGGGCTTACAATCTCGCTGCCGGACCAAGGTTGTCCAGGGATCACACCCGTCACCGAGTAGAGGCGATCACTGACATCTTGCCGCTCCAGCCGGCCGCGCACCGTGCCATCGCTTTCGGGGAAGATCCACAGTCGCTGGCCGGTCTTGATCGGGCCGCGATAGACCAGGGCCTCGCCGCGCGTCACGTTGACAATGAGCGGCACATATTCTTGAGCCTCAGCCAGCCCGACCAGCAGAAAGCCCACTGGTGTATCGTCCAACCCGGTTTGGTCGATCCCAAACTGCTGCAGCGGCTCTAATCCACCCTGCTGCGGCACCCGCTGAAAGCGCAATTGGGTCGGATTCTCATCAAAGAAGGGCAAGCCAACCGTGGGAGTCGTCGGCCACACATCCACCGTGGGGATCAGATCGATTCCCACCGCTTGCTGGTAGGCCCGGCTATATTCGCGCACAAAGCGGCGGATCGCGGCGACCGTCACGGCGCCATCTTGCAAGCGGGCGTTGCGAAAGGCGTGCACCCAGGCCCGAAATTCCCCCAGCGACTGCCACGGTTCGGGAGCCATGTCCAGCAGGGCGGCCAAGCGGGCAGCTTCATCCAGCGCAAAGGTGGCATCAAACCAATGCGCCCGCTGCACCATCCGCGCCTCTTCGTCCAAAAACTCCAGTTGCAGCGCAGCTTGGGCCAGTAAATCGTTTACCAATTCTCCATCCCGGTAGAGATGGGGGAGGCGTCGGCGCATCTCCGCGAAATGGTTCATCAGACGTTGCCCTCACGCACATCCAAATTGAGCGCCGCCAACTGCAGCGTTTCATTCGCCGCGGGCGTGTACGTACCGACGCCATCGCTCAACTGCTGGAAGAGGCCATTGGCATTCTCGACCGTGACCAGCGTCTCCGGACGCACGGCCGCATAATAGCCATCGCTGCGCAGCGCATCCAGCAGATTGGCCGCGGAGAGCGGGTTGTTGCTCGTGACCGTCGCCAAGTAGGCCGTGACCAGTTGCTGAATCGTGTTGGTCGCTTGCTCGGCCGTCACACCACTGACTAAGAAGAGCGGCAGGTCAATGGTCACATTGGCAGTGGTGGCGGGGCTCTCCGGCGGGGCCAACTCAAAGAGCGGTGGCGCAAAGTTGACGTTGCTCACTTCGAGCACGGCGCTCAAGGGTTGGCCGATCAGGTTGGGTTCTAGCGTGACGGTGGCATCGACCACCCGCGCATCCTCCAGCACCAGCGTGGTTAGACGGGCGGGGCGAATGGTGCCATTGGGGGGCAAGCTTTCGAGATAGGCAGTTAGGCGGCTGGCGATGCCATTTTCGACCTGCAGCCGCTCGTTGTCCGCGAGCTGAGCGCCCGCCAGCGTCAAGGCCACGTTGACTGTCACGAATTGGCGAGCCGCATCACCCGCCAGCACGCGAATCCCCGCGGGGCGAAAGTCGTCGATGCGCTCTTGCACCAACTGCCGGATCTCCGGTGTGTCTGTCTCGTAAGCGACCTCGATTTTAATTTCACCGGCAATGCCGTTGGGTCTTTCGGTGATGGCGACCTCGCGCACGCCCGGAATGGAGCGGACCGCAAATTCGAGCGCGCTGACGGTGCCGCGTACCGTGCCACTGAGCGCGGTGCGGGTCCGGCGACGCAGAGCCTCATCGGTCTCCGGGCTGGCCTGTTGCCGAGCCGCTTCGGGATTGGTGACACTGGCGATCCCAGCCACCAGAATCTCCAGCCGGTCAATGGCGCCTTCTGCTACCAGGGGCGTCCCTACGCTCTCCCCGGCGGCCATCACATCGCGACTGGTTTCGCCCGGCTCCAGGGTCAACGTGGTTAAAGTCAAGTAGCGATTGCCATCCGCATCGGTCACCGCGGTGCCCGCGGGCACGGAGATGCGGCCGGGGCTGCTGCTTTGGCGCGTAAAGCGCACTTTGACGACCGGATGCCCCGCGGCCAGCCGATTGACACCCACCAGCGCGACCACTTTGTCCAAAGCGTTGCCTTCGGCTGTCTCCAAATAGGCCGATTTGTAGACATCCTCCAGATGGAGATAGCTCATGGCCATTTCGCGGGCAATGGTCTCAATGAGCGTGCGAGCCACCGACCCCACATTCAGATCGGTCACGGGGACGGGGCGGGTCTCGAGCGGGTAATAGTTAACTGTTAGGATGGAGCCTGGCTTGGGCAAGCGCCCGGACGGCCGGAAGCGAATGGCGTCAAATTCTCCGGCCACGCCGCTGAGCGAGACCAATTCGAAGTCGGCACTGGTAAAGCGGTAAGGGATGTCCGTGGTGTTGGGTTCGCTGCCCACCACCACCGTACCGGCCAGGTGCGAGACGCGCCGGATAGGACGGTCGCGCAGCAGCAGCGGCTCCAGCAGCTCTGCGCCGCTGGGCACAACCAGACTCTCTTGCACTGTGCCGCCCGTCAGCGTGGTGAGCATGTCGCGCACAATGGCGGGATATTCGCGTGGTAGATAGCTCATATGCCTACCTCCAGATCCAACTGGAGCGGGTCACCTTGATCGACCGGTTGGACGATCAGCGTAAAGACAAACGAATCCAGCGTTTCGGCGGCGGGATCGAAAACGAGCGCCAGCGCTTTATCCTCGACCCGCGGCTCTTGGGCCACCACTTCCAGCATATAAGCCCGGCAGAGATCGCGTAGAGCACTCGTCTTGGGGCGGCCGATCAGCTCGTGCAGGCGAGAGCCATAGGCCGCATGGCCTAGCTCGGCCAAGGAGCCGCGTGGCGTCAAAAGGCGCAGGAGCAGCGCGTGGGCCAGATTCTCGCGGCCGCTGATAGTGCCAAAATCCACCAAGGGAGTGCGCAGGCCAATCGTCGCCTGTCCACGGCCGGGTTTGGAGACAAGGGTTAGGTCCATGGCCGCTGCGTCATGCGCCACCAAAAATGGGGCCACTGCTAAGTCGGTGCCAAGATGCTCAAATGCCATGGTCAAAGCTGCTCCTTTGAGAAGTAACAGCATTCGCGCTGCCGAATTCGCCCTAATTCAGATTCACCGTACCGCCAGAGATATCGACCGTGCCGCTACCTTTGATCTCCACCTGGGCGCCTTGCAGCGAGAGTTTGCTGTCGGCCTTGAGGTTGATCTCGCTGGCGGTCACCTCGATGGATTGGCCATTCTTCATGCGGATGGTCGCGCTGCCCGCTTCGAGGATCGCCTCGCCATTGCCCGCGCTGGTGAGGGTCAACTTCATGTCCCCCACTTGCAGGATCGCTTCGCCCTCTTTGAGCGAGAGCACCAACCCGCCGGGCAGATCCAGCGTAATGGTCGGCTGATCGAGCGTCACCACCAGGTTGAGATCGCCTGTCGCCTGGCCCGCGGGCACCCGAAAGACCAGTTCGCCATCGGCGTGTTGCGGGGGCGGACAATCCGGGTTGTAGATGCGCCCGGCCACAATCGGCGCGTTAATGTCGCCATCGGCAAAGACCACCAGCACCAGATCACCCAGCGCGGGGATGGCGGCAAAGCCCGTTGCGCCCACCGCGACCGGCACTTGCGGCAGTACCAAGCCGCTATCACGCATCTCCACAGTCACCGCGTGATTAGGGGGAGCCGCCGCCGGTCCCGCGGGCTGCGTAGCCACCACCCGTCCGATGCCAGCAGTGGCGTGACTCCGCACAACATGACGGGCGATCCGTTCGACGCCTTCGTACAGCCCTCCGCTCATAACAATCCTCCCACCGCGTTGAGTGCAGCACCCAAGAGCGCATCCAATCCAAAGGCGGCCAAGTCCGCCAGTTCGGCGTGAACAATACTCTGGCCAGCGTCCATTCCGTGCAGCCGGTGCTCGATGCGGGTGACCAGCCAAGACCCTGCGGGAATCCCGGCGGGCAGCCCTTGCACTTGCACCACTTGCCCCGGCCGGATGTGGGGCAACAGAAAACAGTGCGCAGTCAGGGAGCGTGTCCCCGCGGCGCGGGCCTGGTTGATGGCCTGTCCAGCCGCCACGGCAGCACTCGGTGTCTTCAACAGCGGCGCCGGGATGCGCCGGGCAGTCACGCTAGGCGTCGGGGCCGACGCCGGCAGGATCGTGGTTGAATGGCGCAGTGCTCCCGGTTCAGCGGGATTCCCTGCCGGGCCATTGCCCACCAAGATCAGCTGATCCGCCGGGGCGGCTATGGTGCGGGCGGCATAGCGCACAAATTCACGGCCATACAGCAGGGCCACATCGGGCAGACCGACAGGTCTGGTGACCACGTTCAGCCGGTTGTTGGCACTCACGTGGGCAATACAGCCAGAGAGGGTGGCCAAGCGGGCAACATGTTCCGCAACGGTGGCGTTTTGGTGAGCGACGTAACTGGCGAGTGGCAAGGTGGCCTCCACACTGGCGACCGTGACGCCTACCGCGCGGGCCAGACTGCGAATCACCTTGCCGCTGTCTTGCCCTTCGTAGGTGGCCGCAGCCCGTACCTGAGCCAACGCTTGTCCACTATCCACCAGCAAGACCTCCACGGCATGAAACCCGTGCTGGATGCGGCCAATCTTCCCGGTGAAGACCAGAGTCATCTCGCCGTCGCTCAGCAGGCTCAGCGAGGCATCGTCGCCCACCTCGGCGCTGATTTTCACGCCGACGGGCAGGCTCACGCTGACGTAATTGACCTGGGGCAGGAGGCCCAGCGTCACCAGGCAACCATCCACATGGCTTTCGTATTGCAAATTGCCCAAGATCAGGGATAAGGCTGGCTGTAACATAGCATTGTCCGTTGAACCACAGACGCCACTGGCCGGCGTCTGCAGGTGTGTTAGCCGTTGAAAGCCGAGCGCAGATCGTCCAGCGCTTTGGTGAGATTCTCGCCCACCCCGGCTGCTCGCTGAACCGGCGCATCGATTGGCTGGAGAAAACCGCCCAAGCTGCCCAAATCACCCAGCGCGCTGAGGGCATCGATCACCCCGAGGGCATCATCGACGACACTGGCAATCTCACCGGCCAGGTCTTGCAGATCGCCCAGAATGTCGGTGTCGAAGCCCAGATCGCCCAGTCCAAAATCATCCAGCCCCCCGAAGCCGGTCACTTGAGCGGGTGGGGGCAGCGGCGGACTTTCACGCAAGCCAATGGTGTACTGATATAGATTGGGGTGCCCGGCCACCTCAACGACATGAAAGCGGGTAATCACCACTTTTTGTAGTTCCAGCGCACTGGTGATGTTGGCGGCAAAGGTGAGCTCCTCGTTGGCCGCCGCGGCCTGTTGCAGCGTCTCTAGCTGACTTGCGGCCTCGCTGCCGAACAGCACCCCCATCAGCAAAATTTCGTGCGAGAGTCGGCCAATGTTCTGCTGGAGCGTCCCGGCCAGGCCAGGAATGCGCGTGGCAGTGAAGCCACCATCCAAGCTGTGTTCGATGCGCTGCACATGTTGCAGCGGAATATCGCCCAAGAGCGGAACGGCATTGGCTGCGTTATCGGTCATCGGTCAATCCCTCGTAAGTCGGCTTCTAAATGCAGACGAGCAGCGAGTTCATCGATCAGATCCTGCAGTACAACGGGCGAGACCGGGCGAGCTACTGCTTCCTGTTGGCCACCTGCGGCTGGATCGGCTTGCCTTTGCTCGCTCCCTGGAACATGAGCCCCGACCGCAGCCCCAACGAGTGTGTCCAGGGTTGGGCTGGGGAGCGCATGGGGATGAGCTTCCCCGGCGAGCCACGCCGAACGGCTCGGATTGGACACCGGCCAGGTTGGCGCAGCCGGAGTGGCGGTAACCGCCGTTGACTGAAGCGGCGCTGTGTCCGGCGTCGGGACTGGCTGCTGGTAACTCGGTGCCGGGGGCGCCAATACTCGTCGGTCACTGCGCAGACGATAAGTGAAGCGTGGGCGCAGGGCGGGCGCCGCGCTGGGCAAAGTCGGCTGGTGAGCCGTCACTAACGGAGCAGAGAGTCTCTCCCGACTGAGAGACGGCAACGCTGTTGTGCCTGGACTTTGGCCTGCCACTGCTTCGTCCATTGCTGTTTCCAGATTCCCCGACGGCGAGCCGCTGCTGGTCACTCCTGGCTGGGTGAGTAGCGCCGATGGCGAAGCACTCGCGGCGGATAAATCGGCAGCTGGCGCTCCAGGCGCGGCGAGGGATGGTGAATCATCCCTGGATGATCCCACCGCGGTGGGCGATGTGGACTGGCTCGGTTGCTGCATCACGCCAGTCGGTTGCAGCCGCACCAGCAGATTGGCTGCGAGCATGTCGTGAATGGCGACGAGATCCGTCTCGGCCGCTTTGTGAAAGACCAGGCGGGTCCAACCATCATCCTCGCTGGGGGCAATGAGCTTGGCCAAGCGATCCACCTCTACGGCGTCGGCCTGGGCGAGTTGGGCTGGTGACCAGCCTGTCGCTTGCGCCACGAGCAGCGCCGCTTCACCAAAGGCGGGCAATTCCGGCTCATTGGCCCCGGCCAGCGTCATGGCGATGATGGCCGTGATCAATTCGCTCGGATCCGCGTGGGCGCGGCGTTCCTGCTGCGAAGCGGGTAAACCGACCGCGCTGCGGGCAGCATCGGCAATCAGTTGACCCACGGCGCGCTGCGGCGTACGGGCGGCCGCGGCATAGGCGACCAAACGAGTGCGCTCGCTAAAGGTGAGTGGTCCCAGTACCGGGCCATCATCACCGCCGATTTGAAGCGCGCCCGCGGCCCCATACAAGCGGATGGGCACTTGATGCTCCCCGATAGTGGCAATACCAGCGGCAGGATCGAGATGGATGGACATAGGTCAATTAGCCAATCTCTTCGCGCACTCGGGTGGCGATAAAGCGATAGACCGAGCGGCCATGCTCGCCCACCCCGAGCGAGAAGTGCTTGTCGGTCAACTGGCAGTCGTCAAAGGCAACCGTCATCAGGGTACCGCCCTGGCGCAGTTGGGTGCTCACTTGGAACGGTTCATCGCCCAGCAGCCCATCGAGCGCGGTGATGGTGGACGAGGCCGTGATCTGCCCTTCCACGGTGCGTTGGCCCGAAACCATGCCGATGCGCTCGGCACTGCCCAGGGCAAAGATGTTGTGGCGCACTTGGCTGTAGCGGTATTCGATGGCGCTTACCCCTTCGACCAATTCACCGTTGATGAGCACAGAGCTTTCGTTGCCGGAAAAAATTGTGGGCATGGTCAACTCCTCAAGCGAAAGTAAGGTACCGGTTCAAACTTAGCGGCCATCAATTCTTCACGCGAATGGTGGCGTACACATAGTCGATGGCCCGCACAGGCCGCACGGCGATATCGATGCGCACAATGCCTTGGGCAAAGTCGGTTTGCGTCGAATAGACATCGACCAGGAAGGCCGGATCTGTGCCATCGGTGGAGGGCACCAGGGCATTGGCCCGTTCCAGCCGGGTGAAGGTGGCGATCAGCTGCTGCTTGAGCGCGATGCGCGCATCTTCGGTGTTGAGCTGGCCGATAAAGTTCTCGGAGATGGCCTTGGTCTCGCGAATGCAGAGGTCGGCCACACGCGTGACCGAAATCTGATCCCCGATGGTGTTGATGCCTTTGAGCACCACCACACCCCGCCCTGCCCGATTCTGCACCACTAAGAGATTCGTGGTTGGGCCGAGCAGCCGGTTGAGTTCGCTCTCCCGATAGGTGGCGGGCGGAATGCCATACAGAGGAACAGGCTTGAAGGTGGGCGAGAATTGGGGTGCCAGGCGGCCAATCATGCCGGCGACTGCGCCATGGGCTCCTGCCGGAGCGACCAAGACGAAGCGGCGATTGCGCACGGCCGCCGCATGGTCGCGGATGCGGTCCAAATCGTTTTGCTCATTCTGGGTGACCGAGCCGAATGCGATGCGGGGGGCGCCATTGTCGGCTTGGGTCACGGCATGGGCAGCCAAAGCCTGGTGGATCTGGTGCACTTCGCCATTCGCTCGTCCAGGCTCGATGGAGGCCATGACCAGATCGATGCGCGGATCGTCAGCCAGGCGGTCGATGGCCGCTTGGTATTGGGCGACCGTCGGAGATGCGCCGTCGGTGAAGGGCTGCGGGCCTGGTGTCAACGCTGGCAGCGCATCGGCGGGATCGGCAAAGGAGCTGAGCACCCGCACCCGAATATAGCTGCTGGATTGCAGCAACACAAAGGGCAGATAGCGTTCGCTGTCCGGATCCATGGTCAGATCCGTAAAGGATTCCTTGAGCCCCCCTTGCAGTACTTGGACATTGGTCACTCCGGCGTCGGTGTCGATCACCACGCTCAGGCCGTTGGGATCTACCCCATCCACCGGCAGCAGCTCGATGAAATTGCTTGTGCCGCCATCCACGGTTACCGGAATGGGATCCCCATCGCTGTTGAAGTTGAAAGTGCCATCTGCGGGCAATCTGTCGGCAAATCCGGCATCGGTCGCCACCACGTAGCGCGATTGGTTGTTGATCACCGTGAAGAGATCGTCCGGAGCGCCGGGCAGGATCTGCAGGTTATCAAACTGCTCCACAACGACGCCATTCAACTGCAGGCGCAAGGTGACGCGCACCAAATTCCCTTCAGAGTTAGTGACGCCCAACACCTCGGCGCGCAAGTTATTGGCCCAGGAGCCTGGCGATCGCGCCGTGAGCATCACCGCGGGTTCGCTATCGGCATTGGGCAGGGCCAATCGAGCCCGTGCACCACCCTCGACACTGGCCACCAACGCTTCGCTGATCCCATTGCTGAGCGCATGGACGAGCTCGGGCATGGAGGCTTCTGTGCCGGGTCCCAGGAGTTCCGCGATTTCACTGCGCCGGGTGACGCCGATCAGGCGTCCATCTCTGGGGGCACGATCGACGATCCCCACGACGCCGAGAATCCCAGCTTGGGCTGGCAAGGGCGGCAGGACATCAAACCGCGCTTCAACTCGTACACCGGGTACGACTAAAGTTGTCATAGTAGTATCTCCCAATCTGGCGGCACCACGCCTCTGGTTTCAGGGCGCGGGCATGCTTGAGCACCGAACAGCACATCGAGCCAACGGCAAGGAAACGCGCGAAGATTTAGAATTCCAGATGGAGCTCCCACATCTGGGACAGCGGCACAAAGGGGGAGGAGATTTCGAGTGACCGACCGAGTAGCGAAACGCAGCCCAACCAGAAGATGTCGGTGCAGGCGCTTAGAAAGACGCGCAGCCTTAACCATCCGAAGGCGGTTTATACCGACCCTTCATCTAGCGATTGGGGCGATGGAATTACCAGGTTACGAGGTCAATGGGATGAGCGTTCTAAGCATTGCTGCTGCCAGCAGCACAGCTCATCGATTCTGCGATGGGTAAAGCGCGACCACAACAACAAATGCAGTCAGGACAATGGCCAAGCAGATAGCGAAACAGACAAATGATCAGAAGCAACGGGGGGCAAAGATACGGCATCAGCCAACTGGCTGGCTCGCTCAGCAAAGTCGCGCAAGGGGAGGACTCAGCACTGAGTGAGGTGATACATGATTCTGACACTAGCATAGCACTATCTACGCTGCAGATCAATCACCAATTTGTGTGAAGGGAAGACGCTCGTGTTATGTCAGAGACGTGACCTACCAAAGGCATCCCATTTTAATTGAACTACCATTTGTCTGCGCTCATCTAGGTGGGAGCAGCGGAATGAGCATCCACAAAGCAACTTTGACAAACGCAAAAAGCCCATTATGATGGCCGTCATTTTACGCATCACAACCTAACCTGATTGTTAGCCCATCACACTCAGAAATCATACAGGGAGCGCAAGCATGTCAAAACTCAAAGTTGGGATTATCGGTCTGGGAGGGATTGCCCGTTCCCACTGCGACGCCATCGCCACGCTCGATAACGTGGAGGTGGTCGCCGTTGCCGATCTATTCGAGTCCAAACGGCAAGAGTACATGGCGAAATATAACATCCCCCGCGGCTATGCCACGCACACCGAGCTGCTGGCAGACGACGAAGTCGAGGCCGTGGCGATCGTGCTGGGGCATCAACTGCATCACCGGCTGACCGTGGACGCCTGCAATGCCGGCAAGCACGTGCTGGTCGAGAAGCCCATGGCCCTCAGCTTGGAACAGTGCGATGAGATGATCCAGGCGGCCGCAGCCAACAAGGTGAAGCTGATGGTTGGGCATACCCAACACTTTTATGGGACCAGCCTAAAGGCCAAAGAGATCCTCGATTCTGGCGCATTGGGCCCCCTGATCACTTGCGTCTCCTACATGTCGAAGAATTGGAACTTTGACATGCGCCGCCCGCAATATCGCAGCCGCTACCACGGCGGAGGCATGTGGCTGACCAACGGCGTACATGTGGTCGACCGCCTGACGTGGATCATGGCATCGCAGGCCGTCTCAGTCTCGGCCAACATTGGCACGCGCGCCCACTATCAGGCCTCCGATGATTCGGCCACGGCCTTCATTCGCTACAAGAATGGCCTGGCGGGCGTCGCCGTCGCGGTGGGATATGCCGACGGTGCGCCGAACTATGAATGCCAAGTAATTTGCGCCAATGGAACCTTGCGCTTCAGCGAGCACGGGGAAAAATATGTCAAAGTTGGCAAGGACGACCAATGGGAAGATATCCCCTTCGAAGATCCGCCCACGGAGATGCACTTTGAGTGGAAGGCCTTCGTCGAGGCGATTGAGCAGGATATCGAGCCGCCTACCCCGGGTGAATATAGTCGACACATCATGGAGCTCATATTCGCCGCTGAGGAATCGGCGATCCGGGGCGGCGAAGTGATGTTGCCCAGTGGCTCCGCTTGGCTCCACCAAACAAGTGGCACCGCCATCACGTCTCGCTTTGGCTGGGTCTGAACAGCAGACCACGCAAGAGCAAAGGAGCGAATCGACCGATGGGACGGAACTATCAAGCGGCGTGATCGGCCATACGAACCGGGGCAATTATGGCCATCAACTGGACCTGGCCTTCCAAACGTTCCCCAATATCGAGCTCACAGCCGTCGCCCGACGGGAACGTATTGGAGATATTAACGCACTAGCCTCATCATTCATACATGAGAAGTGCGATAAGAGCTTCGGCTTTATCGGTGAGCAAGCAATTACCCAATATGAGTTGACTCAATCACCAGATACGTCCGTCATATTCAATCGTGAGCGCGCGATCCAAATCAAGGGGTGGGGTCTGTGGAAGGCGTAGAATCATGATGCCTTTTTGCTCAGGCGTGGGCAGCAGCTCTGTTCCTTGGCGGCCGGCTAACGGTCCCCGCCACTCTTCCCAACCGACCCGTGCATAGAACGTGACACGATCTGTCTCTAAACAGCCAATCTCATAATCAGTGATGCCTAAGGCCAAATGACGCATCAGTGCACTGCCAATCCCCTGCCCTTGATACGCTGGCAAGGTCGCTACAGCATCGATATAGGCTGTTTTCAAAAGTGGCTGACCTTCTGGTTGAAGCCAGCGTGTTGTCACCACAGCATGACTTACTAACGTCTGCGCCCGCTTGATGCCCGTTCGATAGGCGAGAAAGTGCAAACCGCCCGCAGGGATATAGGTAAAGAGGTGTTGAAAATCTTCTTGATTATGCGCTTGGATACAAACATCAATAATTGCAGCACGGGTGGCTGCATTCAGATCTTCAGTACGCGTGGAGATGATTTCGATTGATTCGCTCACGTAAACAATAATTCCTTGACAAGGATGAAAGCGCTCTTCGGGGAAACGTAAAATATATTGAAACACCAAAGGCTGAGTTGTAAAAGTGGAGCATAACCTTGTAACGATTTGCCATTTTCCGCCAAGAAGCTTAGTAAAACAAGTAAACGTCGGTGAAACTTGTCGATTGCTGCTACCCAGGGTAGTCAACAGGGTTAGCCGACTGGGTTAAACCAGTGGACGCGGCCGGTATTGCAAAGCCTCAGCCACGTGCTGCACTTGGATCGCCGCCTCCCCAGTCAGATCCGCGATGGTGCGCGCCAGTTTCAACAAGCGGTGATAACCACGCGCACTGAGGTTCATCTGTTGCATGGCCGCCCGCACCAGCTGGCGGCTTGTCTCATCGAGTTGACAGAATTGTTGCACTTCTGCTGGTCCCATGTCGCCATTCACCATGAGATTGGGCTTGTTGAGCAGTGTAAAGCGCTGGGCCTGGAGTTGACGAGCCCGAAGCACTCGCTGACGAATGGTCGCTGAGGACTCCCCACCACCCAAGCCGGCCAACTTTTCAAACGCCACCGGCTTCACCTCCAGATGAATATCGATGCGATCCAGCAGCGGCCCGCTCAAGCGGTTCTGATAGCGCTGAACCATGACTGGCGAGCAGGTGCACTCCTTTTCAGGATTCAGATAGTGACCACACGGGCAGGGGTTCATCGCAGCGACCAAGATAAAGTTGGCTGGAAAGGTCAGCGAGCCCGACGCCCGGCTGATGGTAACGACCCGATCCTCCAGCGGCTGGCGCAGGGTTTCGAGATTGCGCGGGCCGAACTCAGGCAATTCATCCAAGAATAGGACACCCTTGTGGGCCAAGGAAATCTCCCCTGGCCGTGGCCACCGACCACCACCGACCAACCCGGCATGGCTGATGGTGTGATGGGGTGCCCGAAAGGGACGAGTACGCAGCAACGGCTGCCCCGGCGGCAGCGCATCGGCTACCGAATAGATGCGCGTCACATCCAGCGATTCGGCCAGGGTCAACGGCGGCAGAATCGAAGGCAGCGCCCGCGCCAGCAAGGTCTTGCCCGCGCCAGGGGCGCCTTTCATCAGCACATTATGGCCACCGGCACAAGCCAATTCCAAAGCCCGTTTGGCAGTCTCCTGCCCTTTGATATCTTGGAAATCGACCTCGTAGGGCACTTCCCAAGCTTCTTCAAAGTGGAACGTGTTTTGAAAACGGGGAATTGCTCGTACCCCATTCAGGTGGTGCACCAGCGTCGTCAACGAATCAACCGGATAGACTTCCAGCTCGGCAATCAACGCGGCTTCCGGCGCATCGATCTGCGGCACAAACACCCGCCGATAGCCCTTCTCTTTAGCCATGGCCGCCATCGGCAAAATGCCGTTGACGTGCCGCACCTGGCCATCCAAACTCAACTCGCCGAGAATGATCGCATCCTCCAGGTCGGAGGCAATCTGGCGCGTGGCGGCGAGAATGCCGATGGCGATGGGCAGATCATAGGCAGGCCCCTCTTTGCGCAGATCCGCCGGGGCTAGGTTCACCGTCAGCCGGTGTTGGGGAAAGATGAAGCCACTGTTGGTGATAGCGGCGCGCACCCGCTCGCCACTTTCCCGCACAGCCGTATCTGGCAGCCCCACCAACGTGATCCGCTCCAGGCCACTAGCAATATCAACTTCC
>CAZMRA010000068.1:0-14979 GCA_964568485.1 uncultured Caldilineaceae bacterium
CTCAATCGCCACCGCAATTTGCCAGCGTGTGGCTTCAGGTAGTTCGACATCAACTTCATAATAAAACTCACCTAACGTCGCTTCTGGAACTGCTGTTACTACGATTGCTTGCGACGGAGACGTGAATGGCGTAAACGTCACCTGGACATCGGCATCGGTAATGGGCTTGACCAGCGTATTACTTGGGCTGTCTGGTGCTGGCGCCAGGATGACTGCCAGCGAAAGATGCACAGTCCCAACTCGCTGCGGTTCAGGCAGCATCCAGGCGAAGACATGATAGGGCCCCGCTGGTGCATCGGTTAATACGGGCGTTCCGCCTGCATGGGCTAATGCATTCTTCGGCCATACACTCCACAAAATAAGGAAGAGCGCTAGCCAGCCACGTAATAAAGACAATCGTTTCATACCGTATGACGCGCCTGTAGGCGTGCTTCAGCAGCTTTACGCCAGCGATTTTGGCGAGCACGGGCTTCCAAGCCAGGGGCGATCATCACTTCTTCCCGATCCCACTGCTGGGTTGGTACAGGTCCTGCTGGCTCTTTTTTGAACAAACTATTCAACAAGAAGACCGCCCCCCAAATAATCATTTCGCTGCTCAGCGTCCACATGATCATACCAGCAATTGCTTGATCCGAGAGTACGCTGAATCCCCAAAAGCGGGGGATGCTGTTGTAATAGGTATAGATCACTTCACTCGAAGTCGCAATGATGACTCCGGCAATCATCTGAGCAGGGATCACACCAATCAACATGGCGAGTCTTCCCCATACTTCGGTGCGACCGTGGATACGGGGGGCGGCACTAGTGATGTGCCACCAAAACAACATTGCCGACCCGAAAAAAGTTAGGTGCTGGATATCGTGCACCGTTGAGTTGACCAGCGCCCAGTTATAAAGTGTGGGGTCATGCCAACCCATGTAAAAGACAATAAAAATAAACCAAGATAAGCCTGGGCCTGTGACTTTGGCCAATCCGTCGCGGATGGGAGACTGAAGGCGAAACAGCCCAGCAACCCAACGGCGCAGCGGAGCCGGTAATCCCCATAAGATAAATGGAAACGGATTGGCGAGACAGAGCAGCGGTGCTGCAACCATAATCTCCAACTTATGCTGGATCATATGGATAAAGAAAAGCTGGCCGCCTAAGCGGTCAATCGGCGACATTAACGCCAGGGCCAAGGTCGCCAGACCGCTCAAATAAGCTGCCAGCCTTCGTCGTTTCGCCAATTGGCGGTAGTTGCTACGTCGGCGGAGGCGTATCCATCCCGTCACATAGAGCGTGCCTAACGTAAGTAAGGTCACGGTAACATCGATGCGCCAGTCCCATGGGGACAGCAGCGCTTGTACTAGTGGATGCATACGTTTATTGAACTATGAACTAAGTTGTAGAGGCTGCAATCCACTATCGATACGTTAGGGCGGATTGAATACCAATTTCAGACTCTCTACAAGCTAACTTACCCTTCTATTTGCTAGTGCGATGGTTGTCTTTCCATTGCTCCATAAGCTGCTACATAGCCATTATCTCAAAGTTTCAGTGTGTTGATGGTGGTGTAGCATCCATGAACCATAACTGATTTTGAGATAATTTCTGTTCTCGCAGGCGGTTGTACCCAGAATGGGCAAGTTTCTTAATGAACCGCCTGACCGACCAAGTAGAGCGCTGGATAGAAGAAAATCCAGACCAAATCGACATAGTGCCAATAGATAGCGCAGGATTCAACACCCCAGTGTCGGTCGGGTGAGAAGCTGCCTTTGCGCCCCATGTTCCAGATGAAGGCAATGAAGACCAAGCCACTGATCACGTGTATGGCATGCATGCCTGTCATGGCAAAGACCACTGCCCCAAAAGCAAATGGCTGGTCGGCATCTCCCCAGGGCGTAAAGTGACCCTCATAGAGCCCCGGGAAAAGGCCCCACTCAAAGATCATCACCCCGAACAAAAAGACCAACCCAAGCACAAAGGTGATCTCTAAGCCGCGGAGGAACGTGCGCCGATCCCCATGCTCGATGGCAGTTTCGGCCATATTCATGGTGTAGCTACTGATCAGCAGCACAACCGTGACGAGCAGACCGATGAATTGATCCAACTCGGGCCGATGGTTGCCCCATAGGTAAAACCGTATGGTGAGCAACCCCCCGAAGAGAAATGCTTCCGATAGAAAGAAGAGCCATAGTCCCAGGCGGTTGTTGCGCCAAGCAACGGCATAATTTTCCCCATGGCCATCATGCGCGTGATGATCGGCTTCAGAACCATGGTGGGGTTCAACCGCGTGTTGCAGCGAAGGTGTTGCGACACTCATAACCTAGTGGCCTCCCTCGGAGCGCCAAATGCGCGAAATGTGCATGAAAAAGTTGACAACAAAGTAGGCTTTCGCCAGCGCTAACAGGAACATAATGGTTGCTCCTGCTTCGTAAAGTGCTGCGAAATACTCAATACCAGTTAACACAGCCAAAACCAAGGCAATCGTCGTACTCAACCGATAGGCCTTAGCCCGCTTTGAGTTCATGGCTCCTCCAAAGAACAAGTGAGTGAGACTAAGTTGCTATCCTGAAGTTTTGCGTCCAACATAGCTAGTCGGCTAGATGTAGGCACTACGATCATATTCCGGATAGACACTAATCATCCCCAGCCGCAGCTGGTGCTGTTGAGACATAGGAACCTGGCAGACCATAGTCATAGGGTTCACCCACCACGACAATCGGCTCCGCAAAGCTATGTTCGGGAATCGGCGATGGGATCTGCCATTCGGGCGAGCGAGAACGCCACGGATTGGCGCCTGCCAACTCACCAACTTCGGCGCTGTTAAACAGATTGTAAATCATCAATAGAATGCTGAATGCAATGGCGTAAGCAGCAATGGTGATGACAATGTGGCCGATCTCGACCGCACCCCAGTTGCTGTTGACCATACCCCCAAGGGCCTGTTCGTAATCAGCAATGCGGCGGCGCATACCCATGGTTCCAACAGTCATCTGGCCAATCGACATAGCCCAGAAGGCCGGGGTCATGATCCAGAAATGGAGTTTCCCCAAAAATTCGTTGTACATCCGCCCGGTGATCTTCGGGTACCAGTAGTAGATGGCTGCGAAGAAGGGGAAGACAAAGCCGCCAAAGATGGTGGCATGGAAGTGGCCAACCACAAAGTAGCTGTCATGCAGCGGCATGTCCGAAGCAACAGTGCCCAAGATGGGACCACTAAGGCCGCCGATGAGGAAGACTGAGATTGACCCAAGTACAAAGAGCATTGGTGTCGGGAAGACGAGTTTACCTCCCCACAGGGTACCTAGCCAGCTAAAGAACTTGACCCCAGTTGGCACGGCCACCAAGAGCGTTGAGAGCATGAACCAAATCTGCAGGTTTTGACCGAAACCGGTGACAAACATGTGGTGGCCCCAGACGATGAAACCGATCAGCGCAATGCCGATGCTCGAAAGGGCGACCCACCGATAGCCAAAGAGCGGTTTGCGGGCAAAGACTGGCAACAACTCGCTAATCACTCCAAAGCCGGGCAAAACGAAGACATAAACGGCCGGGTGCGAATAGAACCAGAAAAGGTGTTGAAAGAGCAGAGGAGATCCATTCTTGAGCGGATCATAGAATCCCATGCCCAGCATACGTTGCATTGAAGCCGTGAGGAAGGCTGTACCAATCAACTGGGTTGCAGTCAGCTGGATGAAGCTGGTCGCCAAAATACCCCAGCAGAAGATCGGCATCCGGAAGAGGCTCATGCCCGGTGGGCGCATTAAGAAGATCGATGAAATGATATTTAATGAGCCCAAGATTGACGAAAAGCCAAGCAAAAAGACACCCCAGAAGACAAATTGGAACCCTACTGAGCCCATCGTGCTCAGGGGCGGATAGGCTGTCCAGCCGCCATCCCAGCCAAAATAGATGCTGCTCAACAACAGGACAATGGCTGGCACATTGATCCAGTAGGCGAAGGCATTTAGGCGCGGGAAAGCCATATCCTCGGCCCCCAGCATTAAGGGCACCACATAGTTGGCCATACCACCGATGCCGATCAGGATGCCAAAGAGTGCGGCCCACCCATGCATACTCATGGCCGTGTTATAGGTGTTTTCGGTCATAAATTGGAGGCCGGCGCGCAGCAGCTCGGTGCGGAAGAGCACCGCAAAGCCACCGCCGATCATGATCATGATTAGACCAGTAACACCGTATTGAATACCGATCACTTTGTGGTTGTAGTCAACCCCAAAATAGCGAGTCCAGGCTGGTTTGCCCACGGGCGGACCATGAACCAGTGGGGTTTCTTTTCCGACCCACCATTTGGACCAATCAGTAAGCGCACCGACACCAATGAGGAAGCCGATCGCCCCAAAGAGAATCCCAATAACCCAGACCAGTTCTTCTGACCAGGGGTCCATGCCTGCGGCCAGCCGAATCAGCATGACAAATGCCATCCCGACGGCAGTGCCGAGTACTTGGCCAACCAGGCCACGAACCAACCCTAAATCCATCAGCGACACAGACATCGCTTATCTCCTTATACCGCTGTTGTCACTAAACCTTTTAGTTCACGAGCACATATCGCGCTCAACCCAACAAAGTGCTCGTCTTTTACTTCTGAGCGATTGCTGGAGTTTGTTCTACCAATTGTTGATCTAACCAGGCCGTAAATTCATCAGCCGGAATAATGGTAACGGGAGCTGTCATACGCCAGTGCGCAAGTCCACACAATTCCGCGCAGACCAGCAAAATCTTGCGGCCATGTTCGGCTTCGTAATCAGCGCTGAGAATCGTCGGTGTAAAGCGCAGATGATTGACTTGCCCGCCAAGTAGATCCGACTTTACCCGGAATTCAGGAATCCAAAAAGCGTGATTGACATCGCGCGTTACCAATTCCATGTGTACGCGGCGCCCCATGGGTAAGGTCAACTCTTGAGATTGGACACCATTTTCATAGGTGAAGACCCAACCCCATTGGAACCCTTCGGCTTGAATTGTAACTTCGTCCGGATCGGAAGCGAGAACAGCGTCGAGGGTGCTCAAGCCATAGAACGAGAAGATCACAACCAAGATGAGGGGAAGGGCTGTCCACATAATCTCCAATGTGGTGTTGCCTTCAAAGTGGGCTCCCTCGCTCTCATCACCTTCACGCCGCCGGAAGACGACCACTGAATAGAGCATAAAAACAACGACAAGGGCAAAGAGAAAGGCGATCACCCATAAGTGCCACCCAATCAACTCATCAATGATGAGCGCCTCAATGCTTGCTTGGACGGGTAACGGGAGGGCTGAGGAAAGCAGCCACTCCATAAGAAAAGTAGTGATCGCAATCAATACCCCGACAATAATAAAATGTCGTCGATCGGTCGCAGACTTTGGCATGTCGTCTAATACTCCTACGCCTTCGTACAACTCGGGAAAATGACCTCGCGTTCAAGCGCCCGCGATGTGCTTGGTAAAATAGATAGCTTACTTGAACCGGTGCACTTCAGAAAGCCAGCGAGCTGATTAGAGCGCGTCAGTTTTCTGGTATTATACGCTAGGTTCCAGAAAGCAGTGAATAGTCAATCAAAACAAACAAGCTAACTACCAGCTAGCTGTTGCCAACTGGGGTAACTCAGTACAGCTAAGCCAATCGTCAACAACAAGGGCAAGGCAGTCCAGAAAAGTTCGCCCACACTGCCCAACTGTAGACTGTTCTCGCCTGTGCTAGCTTCAGTAGCTTTGCGCATCCGAAAGGTCGACCAGAGGATCAACAATTGGACGAGCACAAACAAGAACAAGCAAAAGAAGGCCAGCCCTTGCATGAGTCGACCTGATGCAAAATTGTTTGCCTGTAATTGAGGCAAGGAGAGGGCTGTGGGAGGCAAATAACTAAAGAGCAGCCAAAACCCAACGGCTATGAGACTTAGACTAGACCATAGATGACGTTGCACAGGACTTCTTTAACCTTTATTTGGCCGGGATCGAACTATTCGATGCTGGTTGCACTACTGGTAACCCTGTAAAGTTGTGCCAGTTAAGTTGCGTGAGATTGTACCAAACTTCACAAGGGCTGTCAAACAACTACTCCTGCTCAATCGGTCTTAAGCTGCTTCTGCTAGACCGGCTCTTTGTGGTTAAGTTAGCTCCTCACGATTACAGAGTGCTCTAAAAGTAGCCGGAATATACTGAGCGGCCAATATCTGAGACTAAGCACTATTTAGAACGGTTCTAAATAGTGCTTGACGTAGAAAATAACCTGTGCTATAATCGAGCCTTATTTAGAACTGTTCTAAATAAACTTGTTGTTGCTTTGGAAAGTATAGCCGATTTGGCTTAATTGGAATGTGAGCTCTATGTCATCGAATAATCTGCCCACTACTTATGACCAGCTATTGCAGACATTGCGCGAAGCTGGTTTGCGGGTTACCACTCAACGTCGGTTGATCTGTCAATATCTAGCTACAACCCAGAGTCATCCTACGGCTGCCGCGTTGTACCAAGAACTCTCGGCTAGTCACCCTGAATTGAGTTTGGCTACGGTGTACAATACCCTCAATGTCTTGTCTTCCTTGGGTGCGCTTGTTCAACTTGACTTAGGGGATGAACACACCCATTAAGAAACCAACCTTGCACCCCATGTCAATATGATCTGTCGTCGCTGTCGTCAGGTGATCGATGTGGAGTCGGTGCAGCCGGTAAATGCCGTGTTGTCGGCGTTACCAAGTAGCATCGGCTTTGAAGCTGCGACCGTACATGTGCAAGTCTCTGGCCTTTGTGCCTCTTGTCAGAAAGCGAGTGAATTATGACCGTAGAGATTGCAAAACCTTCAATCCGTCAACCGGAACAAACTCAGGCCACTCGCTTTACTTCGATCTGGTCACTATGGCGCACCAATTATGAGTTGGGCTTGGCATTGATCACTCTCATCGCCCTGCTCATCGGTTGGTTAGGCGCTAGCCGAGGCTTACCCACTTGGGCAATCTTGGGTTGTGCGCTGGTTGCTTTTGTCGCGGGTGGGTATTCTGGCTTTATGGGCGCCGTGAGTGAGGCGCGCCATGGTAAACTCGATATTGACTTTCTGATGCTCGCCGCCGCACTGGGTGCCGCTTTGATTGGTGAATGGGAAGAGGGCGCGCTCTTGTTGTTCCTCTTTACCCTGAGCGGTGCCCTCGAATCATTTGCCATGGAGCGCACCCGCAAGGCTATTGAGGCATTGGCTGTATTGCGTCCTGAAACGGCCCGAGTTCAGCGCAGTAATGGCGAGGTGATGCTTGCGATTGACGATGTTGCCGTTGGCGACATTGTGCTGGTGCATCCTGGTGAACGCTTGCCAATGGATGGCAGCGTGGCTGAAGGCAATAGCGAGGTTGATCAAAGCTCCATCACTGGCGAGAGTGCTCCTGTCTACAAACAACCTGGGGATCAGGTCTATGCGGGCACGATCAATGGTGGTGGTGCGCTAGCGATTCGCGTCGAGAAAGTCGCTGCCGACAGTACGCTAAGCCGCATCATTAAGTTGGTGGAAGAAGCGCAGCAAGATGCAACGCCCGTCCAGCAATTTATCGACCGATTTAGCACACCCTATACCTTTGTTGTCATTGGCATGACTCTGCTGGCTATGCTGATCCCCCAGCTGCTGACCAACGAGCCTTTTGAGAAAACGCTCTACCGGGCGATGACGCTGTTGGTGGTGGCCAGCCCCTGTGCTTTGATCATCAGTACGCCGGCCAGCATTCTCAGCGCGATTGCCGCGGCTGCCCGCAGTGGCGTCTTATTCAAGGGGGGCGTCTACTTAGAAAAGTTGGCTCATGGGACCACCTTTGCCTTTGACAAGACTGGGACGCTCACTCGTGGCCAGGCCGTCGTCACGGACCTGCGTCCCTTTGCTGGGTTTGACGAGCAAACCTTATTGGTCTTGGCCGCCGCCGCTGAACGCCAGAGCGAACATCACATTGGCAAAGCCATCCGCGAGCGTGCCACAGCCGAAGGATTGGACGTGGCCCAACCTACCCGCTTCCGAGCTTTGGCCGGACATGGGGTGCAGGCGACTATTACTACCGATACGGGGTCGCTGACAGTTTTGGTGGGTAACGAAAAGCTGTTTGCCGCTCAACGTGTCCAGTTCACGCCAGATGTTGAGCAATTGTTGGCCGATCTGGAAGCTGAGGGCAAAACGGTGGTCTTGGTGGCCCAAGTTCGTAATGGCGATGATGGCGCTGAGCAGGTGTGGCAACCCGTAGGCGCAGTCGCTGTGGCCGATACCTTGCGCGAAGAAGCCGCCGCGACTGTGCAAGCCTTGCGGCAAGGGGGCATTGACCAAGTAGTGATGTTGACTGGGGATAATCCCGTTGTCGCCGAGAAGATCGCCCGCGAAGCCGGTGTGGATCAGGTCCATGCGGCCTTGTTGCCCGAAGACAAGGTCACCATTTTGAGCCAGCTGGTCAAAACGGGAAATGTGGCCATGGTGGGTGATGGTATTAACGATGCACCGGCCTTGGCCAAAGCTCATGTAGGTATCGCTATGGGCGCTGGTGGTACGGATGTGGCGCTCGAAACGGCCGATATTGTGTTGATGTCGAGCGATTTGGCCAAGCTGCCATTTGTGGTCAATTTGAGCCGTCAAGCCGAGCGGGTTGTGCGCCAGAATGTGATCTTCTCGGTCGCAGTGATTCTGATATTGGTGACGTTGACAGTTGGGGTGCCGCTGTTGCGGCCAGATTTCCAATTGCCACTGCCGCTCGGTGTGGTGGGGCATGAGGGCAGCACATTGTTGGTCGTTGCGAATGGGTTGCGCTTGTTGACCAAACGGGCGTAACTGCATGATGTACCATTCAGAGTGTGGAGATTCTCTCCTAAACTCTGAATGGTGCATCTAATCGTGTACCAGTGCTTGGCGGGCGAGTATCCGCCCCTGCTCGGTTAAGAGGAGCAAATCCTGTTGTCGCTGGATCATCCCCCGGCGTTCTGCGGCCCGCACCACTCGTTCGGCGAAATGCGGTTCCCAGCGGATTTCCTCAATCAGATGGTCAACGCGATTTTCGTCTTGGGCTTCTGGGCGATCTTCATGTTGTAGCAAATGGATCGTCAACATGGTTTGGGCGAAGTCAAGTGCTTGGCCACTGCGGCGGCGAAAAATGGAGAGCAGCCCCCGCTTTGGCGCGAAGATCAAAATCGCCACAAAAACCAGCCCCGTGACTGTAGCCATGCTCCCCGCTATATTGGCATTTAAGAAACGAGCCAACCAATAACCGCCGATCGCGCTGGTCACCCCCAAGAGCGTGCTCAAGGCCAACATCCAGCGCAATTGATTGGTGAGCAGATAGGCCGCCGCGGCGGGCGTGACCATGAGCGCCACCACTAAAATTGATCCCACCGCATCAAAGGCGCCCACCACCGTAATCGAAACCAGCGACATCAGCCCGTAGTGGAGCAGCGTCGGCGAGAAGCCAAGCGCAGCGGCCAGCCCGGCATCAAAGGTGGCGAGCTTCAACTCTTTGTAGAACAGCCCAATAAAGATCACATTGAGCAGCAAGATCGCGCTCATCACCACCAGCGAGAGGGGTAGATCGAGGCCGAAAAACTGAACGCGGTCGAAGACGGCGAATGCCAATTCTCCCAATAAAACTGCGTCGACATCAAGGTGAACCCCGCGTGCAAAGCGCGAGATCAAAATGACGGCGATGCTAAAGAGGGCCGGAAAGACCAACCCGATCGCTGCATCTTGCTTCACCAAGCGGGTGTTGCTCAACATCTCGACCAGGGCTACGGTCACCACGCCCATCGCCGCCGCCCCGAGGATCAGCCAGGGTGAATGCAGGCTTTTCACCGCGAAAAAGCTTAAGACAATCCCCAACAGCACCGTGTGGCTGATGGCATCGCTCATCAAAGCCATACGGCGCAAGACCAGAAAAACGCCGGGCAAAGCGCAGGCCGCAGCGACAACGGCAGCGATCAACTGGATCTCTATCTGTGTGATACTCATGCGTTAAGCCTCATTCACTCTTTGCTCGGTTGTCCGCTTAGCAGTCGTTGGGCTGCCTCCACCCCTGCTGGTGTCAAGGCCCATTGGTCGCCCCCGGCTGATTGGACAAGCCCACGCGCTGCCAGTTTCTGTAAGCTCTGTTGAATGGCCACGCTGCTCGACCCCATCAGTCGCAGTGCCGTGGCTGAATGGGGATGGGTTGGCTCGGCGTGTTGAGCTGCCATGTGATAGAGATTGCTCAAAATTTGGTCGGTTTGCAACTGACGGCGATTACGCTGTTGCTGCAGCCAATTCCAGATCATGCCACGGTTAGGCGCAAAGAGCAGGGAGATCACCACAATGACGCTGATGCAGAGCACAATGACTGGGCCCGTGGACAGCCCTTCCCCCAAGCCGCTGATCAATGTGCCAACCACGCCAGCCAGGGCTCCGAAGCCCGCCGAGAGGGCAACCATCAAGCCGAGACGATTGGTCCACTGGCGGGCGGCTGCTGCCGGTGCCACTACCATGGCGCTCATCAATACCACACCCACGGCCTGCAAGCCGATCACAATGGCGACAACCAACAATGCGGTGAAGAGCACCTCAATCACCTGCATGGGAAACCCACTGCTGGCGCCAAAATCAGGATCAAAGGCCAGCAGCTTAAATTCTTTCCAAAAGAGTAAGACCAACAACAGCGCCATGCCGCCAAAGGCCGCCATGGTGATGACATCTTCGGTGAGTAGCGTTGCGGCTTGGCCAAAGAGGAATTTGTTGAGCCCGGCTTGGCGCGCATCGGGATTGCGTTGCAAAAAGGTCAACAACAGGAGCCCAAAGCCAAAAAAGACCGACAGAATGATCCCCATGGAGCTGTCTTCTTTGATGCGCGTATAGCGATTGACGACGAGGATCAAGCCGATGCCAACCAAGCCGGCTGCCGCCGCACCGAGCATCAAGACGGCTGGGGTTTTGAGGCCGGTGAGCATAAAAGCCAAGATCACACCGGGCAGCGCGGCGTGCGACATCGCATCCCCGAGCAGGCTCTGCCGTCGCAATACCGCAAAGGCACCAAGTGTCCCACTGACCAAGCCCAAGGTGGCGGCCCCGAGTGCGACCGTACGCAAGGTATAATCAAACACCGCATCGTGCAGGAGTTGCAAGATCTCCATTGCTTAGCCTCCAGCTTGGGGCGAAAGCGTACCCGGCAGCGGGGCGGCCTGATCGCCAAGCGCTTGGCCGGTGGGTTCCCCTGTGAGGTGGCTATGGCCGTTGCGGCTCAAGAATGCCACGCGGCCACCATAGGTCAAGCGCAAATTCTCTTCGGTAAAGACCTCTGCCACGGGACCGCTAGCAATGCGCCGAACGTTGAGCAGCGCAACCCAGTCGAAGTATTCCGGCACCGTTTGCAGATCATGGTGGACGACGCAGACGGTCTTGCCCGCCGCGCGCAGATCTTTCAGCAGCGTCACAATGGCTCGCTCGGTGGTGGCATCAACCCCTTGAAAGGGCTCATCCATAAAATAGACTTGCGCATCTTGCACCAAGGCCCGGGCGAGGAAGGTGCGTTGTTGCTGCCCACCCGAAAGCTCGCTGATCTGCCGGTTGGCGTAGGCTTCCATGCCGACTTTGCGCAAAGCCTCCAGCGCCTGCTCGCGCTCGCTCCGTCCTGGGCGCTTAAACCAGCCGAGCGCTCCATAGCGCCCCATCATCACCACATCCAAGACACTGGTGGGAAAATCCCAATCGACGCTACCACGTTGTGGCACATAACCCACCAAGTGGCGCTGCTGACGGTAAGGCTGACCATAGATCATCACTTGGCCAGCTGCTGGTGGGATCAAACCAAGAATCGATTTGATCAGGGTGGTTTTCCCCGCCCCATTCGGCCCAACAATGGCCATCAACGTGGCCGGCGGGACCTGTAAATCCACATCCCACAATACAGGCTTATCTCCGTAAGCGACGGTGAGATCAGTAACCTCGATTGCTGGCGTCTTCATCTCATGCTCCTATTATTGGAACCTACAGCAGAGCGCAGATGGGAAAAGGGTGTCTGCACCCCTATGCGGCTTTCCCTTTTCTCTACGATTCACCAAGCAATGCACCCACAATGGTATCAATGTTATGCCGTACCATGCCCAAATACGTGCCTTCTGGCGTTCCAGGATTGCCCATAGCATCGGAGAAGAGCGAGCCCCCGATTTCAACTTCGAAGCCTTGCGCTTCCACCGCGGCCTGAAGCGCCTCGATGTTGCGCACGGGAACGGAAGATTCAACAAAGAGGGCACGGATCTGGTGTTCGACAATAAACTGGGCCAGATTGCGCACATCGGCTGTGCCAGCTTCGGAGGCTGTACTGATGCCTTGTAAGCCACGCACGTCAAAGCCATAGGCGCGCCCGAAATAGTGGAAAGCATCATGCGCGGTAATCAACACTCGCTGTTCTTCTGGAACCCGAGCCGCTTGTTCTTGAACATAGGCATGGAGTTCGCTCAACTCGGCCAAATAAGCTTCGGCATTCGCTTGATAATCCGCCGCGTTCTCAGGATCGACTTCGATATAGGTATCGCGTACAGCTTCCGCAGCTTTCATCCACAAGCTCACATCAAACCAAACATGTGGATCGAATTCATCTTCATATGCCGCCCAGGGCAGGAGCAAGCTTGGGTCAATCTGTTCGGCCACGGCGACGCTGGTTTTGCGTTCGGCCAGCTGTTTGAGGATGTCGTCCATCTGGGCTTCGAGAAAAAGACCATTATAGAAGATGATGTCGGCATTCTGCAGTGCTTCGACATCGCCCTCGCTGGCGACATAGAGGTGGGGATCCACCCCAGCACCCATCAAGCCATGAACTGCGACATGTTCGCCGCCAATTACCCCAGCGATATCTGCGATCATCCCGATGGTGGCAACAACGGCAAGCTGACCGGATGGGCTGGGGTTGTCGTTTGTATTGTTATTCGTTGAACAGCTCGCTAGTAGCAAGGCCAACGTACTGAGACATAACAGTGGTACGCGCAGTAGGCGCTTCATTCTAACAATATCCCTTCCCTTCAGAATTCTCGGATGATAACTAATATTTTAGCTGCGGCTAATTTTAAAATTAAAATAGCATGAAGTAAAAAATCTGTCAAGTGACCTTAACAAGATTTGCTGGGGTTAAATCTAGCTTTCCAGGTAGTGAAATAGCTGTTTGAATGCCAAAATCTGCGCTAATTAGGAACGATTTCGTCCGCTATTTCTGATAAACTGTAAACTAGAAGAGAGGTTAAACGTTATTATAGAAAGTTATCACTGCCGAACATCCCAATATTTCCAATTTCGATGAGGTACAACCGATGAACACAACTGAGATTCCCTTTATGCGGCTGTACAATCAAGGTATCCAGAACCCGCGCTTCGCTACCCCACAGGCGGCAGTCGCCTGGCTTGGGGCGATGCAAGGGCAAGATTATCCTGCTGTTAAATGGGCGATTGGCTTGCGCGTGCCCGGCAGTACTGACACCATGATCGAGCAAGCATTAGCTGATAAGCAGATCGTGCGGACGTGGGCGCTGCGGGGTACGCTGCATGTAGTAGCCGCCCCCGATCTGCGGTGGCTGATCACATTTTTGTACGAGCGGCTGACGATGGGGATCCAGCGTCGGCTAAATGAATTGAACCTGGACGAGGATACTTTACGCCAGAGCAACGACTTGATCGCCAAGGCAGTCCGCGAGGGCCAAGCCTTGAGTCGGGCTGAGTTGTTTGCAATTTTGGAGGCAAATGGCTTGTCTACCGGCGGGCAACGGGGTGTGCACATGCTCCATGCCGCGTCGCGAGAGGGGTTGATCTGCCAAATTGGTGCGGTGCGCAATCATGCGATCTTCACCGCCATCGACGAGACGATTCCTCGCGGCAAGCAATTGACGCGCCAAGAGGCTCTGGTCGAACTGGCGGATCGATATTTCACCAGCCACGGCCCAACCACGGTACAAGACTTTGCTTGGTGGGCTGGCATTACCCTAACGGATGCCCGGGCTGGGTTAGCCGAACTGCAACACAAGCTAGAGCAGATCAAAGTAGGGGAGAAGCAATATTGGTGGGCACCAAGTGCTGAGCCCAGCACCGAGACCCAGCCCATTCACCTATTGCCCGGCTTTGATGAATATCTGCTTGGTTATAGCGACCGCAGCTTGGTGTTGGATCCTCAGCATGCTCATCGGATTGTGCCCGGCGGCAATGGCGTCTTTTTCCCGATTGTGGTCCACCACGGGCAGGTGATCGGCACTTGGAAACGGGCTAACAAAAAAGCGGGCGTGATGCTCACACCCGCTCCCTTGACTGATTTTCAAACTGAACAACTGACTGCCATGCAGCCGGCAGTACAGCGCTATAGCGAATTTCTCGCCTCACCGGTTGTTCTTACTGGTTAACGACCACCTTTGTGCCGACCGAGGCCCAATCATAGAGCAGCTTGGCCTCGTCCACCCGCAAATTCACACAGCCGTGGCTAACTGGGGTCCCAAAATTGTTGTGCCAGTAGGCCCCGTGGATGGCAAACCCTTGGTAATAGTACATTGTCCAGGGGACATCTGGCGTATCATAATCGGGGCCGCGCATGCGGGTTTCGTCATACTTCACATAGACATAAAAGGTGCCCGGCAGCGTCCGCCAGCCTGGCTTGCCAGTGCTGACTTGCGTCTTGAGCACGATGGTATCCCCTTGCCAGGCGGTGAGCATCTGATCACTTATATCGACCTCAATCCAGCGCTCGCCATCGGGCACATTGGCGCCGAGCACGCCATCCTCCCATTCGATGATCTCTGGGGCGATATTGAGCGCAGGGATCGGCGCCTCGTCGCTGCTTTCTACTAAACCGGTGGCTAAAGCTGGGTTGCCATTATTGATAATGACTGGGGTATAAAATTCATCATAATTCAAGCCCGTATAGACCACGCGTAGACGGAGCAGATGCTCGCCATCGGGATAGTGGGTGGTGTCCAGCTCGCTCAGCTGAGCGGCCAGGGGCTGCATTTCTTCGCCGACAGCAATAAAGCGGGCTTGTTGCTCATCGCCAT
>CAZMRA010000068.1:14993-17873 GCA_964568485.1 uncultured Caldilineaceae bacterium
CTTGCGGAACCCTTCGTGCTGGGCGATCCCTTCGATCGAGACCACGCCACTGATGGTGCTTTCTGCGGCAGGGTGGACAATTCCATTCGCTAAAGCAGCGGCAGCAACCGTTTTGGGTGTTACCCCCCAGACTGCCCAGGCCATCAGTAGGCTAAGCCCCATCAGCCAATAACGCTTAAGTCTCATACGCGTAGCTCCTTTATCAAATTACCCTGAGATTATGTGTCATGTTAGTGAACGTGATTTCGACTAATTAAGATTGGGGGCGCAGTCGAATCGGTGGATATGAGTGATAAATTCGTCTATTGCAACAATGGGATCTCGAGATAATCTTCGGCAATGAACAAGCTACCTTCGGTTGAACCTTGGGGGGCTAGCTTCGCCAAGTCTCGATTAAGCTGGGTGATCGATTGTTTGTGTTGTAGCGTGTCCGCAAATGCACGAGTGATCATAGCTACTTGCTCGCCCGTTTCGTGGACAAACTCGAGCCGGAAGTGGTAGATCCCTGCGGCTTGCCAGGCGGCCAAATGGCGACTGGCCTCTTGGGCCTGTGCACCAAAGACGGTGTTGCGGCATCCCACATCCGCCATAACCGGGTGGGCTCGGCCTTGTGGATCACGGAGGGCGACGCGGTGTTTCTCGCAGGGATGGCCGCAATCTTTATAGCTGGTGCCCTGGGATAAGAAACGACAAAAGACACAATGTTCAGTATGAAATACGGGCAAATGCTGATAGGCCACTACCTCGACCCGGCTTGGCGTAAGCAAGCAGGCCAATGCTGCGACCTGGGCTGCGTTGAGATCGTGCGTCGGCGTAAAGCGAGTGAGTCCCCGCTCCAGCAAAGTGCGGGCGCTGATCTCATTGGCAATGTTCAAGCTAAAATCGCCAATCAAAGATGGATGCGCCCGTGCTTGGAGCGCATGTAACAAGCCAGTAGAGCGCACCAAAATTGTGCACTCCAGCCGGCAAAGAAAATTGACGATCCCCTCTTCGTTGGGCTTGATCACTCGCGGGCTAGCAACCCTCGCTTCGATTCCAGCGGCTTGAATCTCGGCCACAGCCGGGCGTAAACCGTAGAGATCCAAATAATCCAGGGTGATGCTGGCCGGTTGTGCCTGGAGCGCTGCTTGCAATTGCTCGGGTGTACGCACCAACAGATGGAGCTGTGCCTCATGGGTGGCTGGTGTTGGCGCCGGAGTCGGCATAGATGAGGCTTGTAGCGTTGCCAGCACGGTGAGCGGTTCGGCTACGGCCCGGGGCAGCGGCTGTTGCTGCTGGGCGGCTAATTGCTCAATGGCCTGACGGCGCAGATGATTCAGTAAGGAAGGTGCCGCGAAGGGCTGGCCGCTGCAATCGAAGGTCAATTCGCTCAATTGATACGGCGTATTGCCCAGCCGTCCCAACTGATCCTTGAGATAGGCTTCATCCAAGGCGTGTTGTGCCGCAGGCTCCAACGGCGTGGACGATTCGACCGTCACCTGGTGATGGGGCTGAGCAACCAGTTGCCAAGTCATGCGTAGCGGCGCTCCTACAGCGGCCACGACGGTCACCCGCACAGGTTGTTTATGGCGGGGAGCGCCGGCTTGCAATAGCGCACGCGTCGCCTTGTCTACCTCTGGATCGTGGGTGCGCCACAGCAGATCGCCGGGGCGGATGCGCGTAAAATTGAGTGCCCCATTGCCAAATTCAACCATCAATTGTCCGGTCGGTAGGGTGGTCACCCCATACACCCGGCCCCCTTCTTCGGGTAATTCGGGGCTGCGCCAATCCGCCGCGTCGAAGACGACCCCATCCCCAGCCTTCAGTGGTGCAATCTTTGCCGCCGGCGCTGGCTGGATCTGCACCCGGTCGGCGAGGACCTTCGTCACTCGCCCAATCAGCACACCGCGGTGACGCGGCGATCGGCCCTTGACCACGGTTTGATGATTGGTGCCAGTGATGAAATAGGGGCCCAACCCGCGTGAATAGACCTGCTCCAAGTACAACTCGGTTTGGGGGGCAATGCTTAATGGACGCTTGGCCCAGGCATCGTCAACAGCTTGGCGATAGGCTTGCGTGGTCAGCGCCACATAATCGGCGTCTTTGTAACGCCCTTCGATCTTGAGCGCGCTCACGCCCAATTGCACAATTTCGGGCATCTGCTGTAAGGCATAAAGATCCCCGGGCGAGAGAAGATACCGCGCATCCTGCAGGGGCCTAACTACCTCATCCACGATCAGCTCATATGGAAGGCGGCAAGCTTGCGCGCATTGTCCGCGGTTGGCGCTGCGCCCGCCCCACGCTTCGGAAGAGAAACATTGCCCGGAGTACGAGACGCAGAGCGCCCCATGCACAAACATCTCCAGCTCGCAGTCCGTCTGGCTGCGGATAGTGCGGATCTCGTTGAGGCTGAGCTCGCGCGCCAACACAACCCGGCTCACCCCAAATTGTTGGGCTAGGTTGACCCCTTCGGCGTTGGTGATGCTCATCTGCGTACTGCCGTGGATCGCCAATTCCGGCGCAATCTGGGCGGCCAAGCGCGCCACAGCCAGATCCTGCACGATGATGGAATCGGCCCCGGCTTCGGCAATCGCTGCCAGGGTTTTGGCGGCTTCGGCCAATTCATGGTCAAAGATCAACGTATTGAAGGTGACGTAGCCTTTGACCCCGCGGCCATGCAACGTGCGCATCACCTCGGGCAAGTCGCTCAATTCAAAGCCGACCTTGGCGCGCGCCGTAAAGTGTTTTAAGCCAAAATAGACGGCATCAGCACCAGCTTCGATGGCCGCTTGTAATTGAGGCCAGTAGCCCGCCGGGCTCATAATTTCAGGTTTGGTCCACATAAAGGGACATTGTAAACAACCCGCGGGCTTCTGTCTAGTCTATGTTTTAGGGACATAG
>CAZMRA010000068.1:17973-19108 GCA_964568485.1 uncultured Caldilineaceae bacterium
CCCAACGCTAGATAGACGACAATGGTCGGCAGCGCGGCTATCAGCGCGGCAGACATCTGCACGTTCCAGTCAACGGAATAGCTGCCCGCTACATTTTTGACCGCCACATTGACCGGGGCTAGGACCGGGTTGCTGAGGACGATCAGACCGATCAGGTAGTCATTCCAGATCGTTGTGAACTGCCACAGCAGTACCACGGCAAAGGCGGGCATGGAGATCGGCAAGAGAATATAGCGATAGAGCCCGAAGAAGCCGCAGCCGTCGATTTTGCCTGCGTCCAGCAACTCATTCGGAATCCCCGTGTAGTAGCCGCGGAAGAGTAGCGCAGTGATGGGGATGCCGAAGATGCAGTGGGTGAGAATTAACCCGGGCAGCGTTCCGTAAAGCTTGAAGAACTGCAGTGTCAGCACCAGGGGAATGAGAATGCCCTGGTAGGGCAGAAACATCCCCACCAAGAAAAGGATGAAGAGCGTGTCCGCACCTTTGAAGCGCCACTTCGAGAAGATGTAGCCGTTGACGGAACCGATCATCGCCGAGATGAGCGCGGCGGGGATCGTAATCATCATACTGTTTCTGAAGTTGGGGGCTACCATCTTCCAGGCTTGGGCAAAGCTGCCGAAGTAGAGCCCGTTGGGCAGTTCCCACATTCGCGTCTCGTTGACGTCCTCGAAAGGTTTCAGCCCAGTGATGAGCAGGACGTAGATGGGCAAGGCATAGAAGACGGCGAAGGCGATGAGCACCAGGTAGATGGCACTGCGCGTCCAGGTTCGTTGTAGGTTCATTGCTCAGACTCCCGCTGCATGCTCATCAGATAGGGGACCACGAGGAAGACCGCAAGCAGCAGCATGACGGAACCGATGGCCGCACCCAACGAGAAGCGGTAGGCATTGAACGTGGTTTGGTACATGTTGAGCGCCAGCGTGTCGAGCGAATTGCCCGGCCCAGGGCCCCCCATGGAGGCCACAATGTCGAAGACGCGGATCGAGTTCATGCCGGTCAAGACAATGGCGGTAAAGGTCACGGGCATGAGCAAGGGGATGATGATGTAGCGGTAGGTGGCCCATGTCCCCGCGCCGTCAATGGCGGCTGCCTCGCGCAATTCGTTGGGAATGCCGCGCAGCCCAGCCAGATAAAG
>CAZMRA010000069.1:0-15058 GCA_964568485.1 uncultured Caldilineaceae bacterium
AATGGCGATAGAGATCCTCACGCGTCATGGTCAGCAGATCGCTCTTCCAGCCGATGATCGGGTTGTGATAGCTGTGCGCGGGATGGGCAGCGGCTTGTACTTCCTCGCCCAAGAGGTAGAAGTAGCTATTTTCGCTGCCTTCGCGCTCACTGAGGATTACCGTGCGTTCGGATTCAGTCTCGTCGGGGTCGAAGATGGAATTGGCCATGCGATCACTCTCGATCTGCAAGGCCAGCTCAATCCGTTCGGCCGGGAAGGTCTCGTAGTAGGTGGTCCAATCCTGCGAAGTCATGCCGTTGAAGATGCCACCGGCGCGCGCCACGGCTTTGTCCAGTTCGCCACGCGGGAACTGTTCCGTGCCTTTGAAGAGCATGTGCTCGACCCAGTGGCTGATGCCTGTGCAGCCGGGCAATTCGTTGCGACTGCCAACTCGGTAATAGATCCAAAAGCTGGCGACTGGCGCACTGTGGCGTTCTTGCAGGATCACCTGCATGCCATTCTTTAGCTTAGTTTTCGTCAACGATTCCGTTGCCATTCGTTAGCCCTGCTCCTCGGCCCACAGCCTTATAGACAAATCCTAGCTCGTACATCACCCCTTGATCATAGATATTGCGGCCGTCGATAATGTAAGGACGACGCATCGCCTCTTTGACGCGGACCAGATCCAGATGCTTGAACTCGTTCCATTCGGTACAAATCAACAGGGCATCAGCGCCATCGGCCACATCGTAGGGGTCTTCGGCCATCTTGAGGGATGGATTGACGCGGGTGGCATTGGGCATGGCTACCGGATCATAAGCGGTGACCAATGCGCCTTCGTTTTGCAGCATACGAATGATGTCGAGCGCGGGTGATTCGCGGATGTCATCGGTATTGGGTTTGAAGGCCAATCCCAGCACACCTACACGGCGATCCAGTAGACGCCCGCCGAGTAATTCGCGCAAATGCAACAGCGCCCAACGCCGGGCATCACGATTGATGTCGATGACTGCGCGCAGCAGCGATGGATGCGAGCCATGTACCAACGCCATGTGTTCGAGCGCCTTGACATCTTTGGGGAAACAACTACCGCCGTAGCCCAGACCAGCATTCAAAAAGGCGGGTCCGATCCGTTTGTCCAGACCCATCCCAAAGGCCACTTCTTGCACATCCGCGCCCAACCGCTCACAGATGGCCGCGATCTCGTTGATAAAGCTGATCTTAGTGGCCAGGAAGGCGTTGCTGGCATATTTAATCATCTCTGCGGTGCGCAGATCGGTCACGACGATGCGCGTGCGCAGGGGGAAGTGGAGCTGCCCCACCTTCTCGGCGGCTTGTGGATTGCTGCTCCCAACCACCACCCGGTCGGGATTCATAAAGTCATACAATGCCGAGCCTTCACGGGTAAACTCAGGGCAGCTGACCACATCAAAGGGGATCGGTTGCGGCTGGCTGCGCTTGATAATATCGGCCACCCAGTCGCCCGTGCCCACTGGCACCGTGCTCTTGTTGATCACAATCAGCGGCCGCGTCATATTCTGGGCGATGGACTGAGCAGCCATCCGTACATATTGCAGATCGGCTTCACCGTCGACGCCGCTGGGCGTACCAACACAGATAAAGACAAACTCGGCATCGGCCAGGGCTTCGGCATAATCGGTCGTGAAGGAGAGACGACCTGCCTGCAAATTGCGGGTGAGCATTTCACTGAGGCCAGGTTCGTAAATTGGCACCCGACCCTGCCGCAACATTTCGATTTTTTCTTCACTAATATCAATACAAATCACCCGGTTGCCCATGTCGGCAAAACAGGTACCTGTTGAGAGACCAACATACCCGGTACCGGCCACGGCGATGGTATTTTTCATCGATACAACTCCTTGTCAAGGAACACGATACTAAAACCTGCTGAGATACTATGCTGATATATGCGCTCTTACGGGTCATTCGAGACACGAAATGACCGAATTTTCATAATCCATGTGAGTTGTGAGGGCTGATAGCTCGTCGGCATCGGATAAACTACGTTTATGGAACGCTTTATGCCCTAACACGATACCACTTCCTGCTTCGGAAGCGGTTTACGACTTGTTGCATGCGGGATCCGGTCTTGCGGACAATTAGCTCGCGTCGCCAGCGGTCTGCTGGGCATGCTCTTTGGCGCGCTCAAAATCCGACCAGCGCAACTGCTCTCGCCAGAAATAATACGCGCCGACTACGGTAACTGGCACCCACAAAGCAGCATGCAAGGTGAAGGTATACCCTGCGGCCAAATTCGCCGGAACGCCAAATTGCTTCAAAACTTCGATGCCCGGTGTATCAAAGGTGCCGATATAGCCTGGTGCCGAAGGCAAGGTTGTCGCAAGATTCACCAAGCCATTCATCAACATCAACACCAAAAAGCTCACCTCAAAATCGAAGGCGTGCATCACAAACCAATATTTAACAGTTTCCATCAGCCAGATCAAAACGCTGGTGGCGAAGATCATCCCCACGTCGCTGGCTTGACTCAGGCTGTGCAAACCGGCCATGAAACGCTCATAGAAGTCATCGATACGGGGCCGGATGACCGCTGGCAAAAACCTAGCGGCAATCCACTGATACACAGCGGCCATCTGCTGCGGATGAGCAGCCATCCAAACAAATAGGGCGGTTGCGATCAATAAAAAGATAGTCAAGCCGATGACGGCATTGCGGTAGAAGGGAGGTAAAGCTGGGGCAAAAGGTAAGGCCAAAAACACAAACAACAGCATCACCAAGCCATCAAAGACCCGCTCGATGATCACCGTGGCCAGGCTTGAGGAGATGGGTATCCCTTCTTTTTGACGCAAAACAAAGGAGCGTAAGACTTCGCCTGCACGAAATGGATAGATATTATTGCCAAAATAGCCAATGCAGACCAGCGGGTAGAGCCGAGCAACGGGAATCACCCGGAAGTGGCGCAGCGTATAATGCCAACGCCAACTGCGGATCCACAAGCCGGCGAAATAGACGCCAATCCCTGGCAGGATCCACCAATAATTGGCCGTGCGCAGCGCCTGGCCGACCTCGGCCAAATGCAACCCTGGTAAAACTAGATAGAGAAAGAGGGCGCTGATGGCCAAGCCAATCAACAATTGCGTTGTGCGCTTCAACCCTACCTCGAACAAAACAAGTCAATAGTGCCGTAATCGCCAGCGATCGGCGCGCTAAAAATGCCGACGAAACAGCATAGCACAATCCACTCCAAACAACCAAGCAGCTCAGCACCTGGGTGTAAGCGAAAGCCACGCACGAACCTTGCCGAGATCACTCGGTTCTGTGGCTCGCTAGCCTTGGCAGCTTGCCACCTGGCGACAAGCTGGAGCCAAGCACATTTCTCGCATAATAAAAGCGTCTGCAATTCTTGCGGTGAGGCAGAGAGATTGCAGACGCTGTCCTAGCCAGGTTTGTTATAGCCACCGTCATGGAGCGACCAGGCCAGGGACGAGTAGGTCCGGAGCGTTTGGCTTTACGATACCGCCACGGGAATCAGCGCGCTAAACGTTGCAGGTTCGACGCCATCCCCCAAGATTTCTTCCAGGGCCATCACATGAGAACAGACCCCACGCATCACAAACTCTTCGCAATCACATTCCCACACCGTCGCATCATAGGTGATGGTATGGGTAGAATGTTCACCGCGCAATTCAACTTCGCTGCTCACAACGCGTAAACGCTGGTCGCGCTCATCCGCATATTGTTGGGCTTTGAGCAAGCGGCTCGCAGCCGACTCCATGCTTGAAGGCGGTGTCATCACCGCAGGCTCGACTGAATCTCCCAAAATGCGCTCCATCGCCATAATGTGCGCGCAAACTCGCTGCAAGTAAAACTCTTCGCAATCGCAGCGCCAATCGCCGCGATCATACACAACCGTGTGATTCGCATTCTCGCCATGCAACTCAACTTCAAAACTACACACTCGGACTCGCCGATCTCGCTCTTTGGCATATTGGCGAGCTTTCATAATTCTGCTTGCTGCTGAATCCATTAGATTCTCTCCTTTTCGTTCACAGCATCCTCAACTCGGTTCAGGGTCATTCCTCGACCCCACAACGACCTCGATCTGGAAACGGAAACGGCTGAAAGGGCAAGAAACCAGTAATCGGCTAGCAACCGTTTGCAGAGTAAACAAAACACCCAGGCATAATGCCTGGGTGTCACACACACTCTAGGAAGGACAGCGCGCTGATCGAACACTTATCCGCAATATTCAGCTTACACAAGAAAATCACCATCTTACGCTGCTCCTCCACGACACAACCTACACCAGTTGAAGTAGGTATCAGCAAACAAGAAGCAACACGCTAACGCACTGAACACTTCAGTGAATAACCGTTCGTTTTCCTCACGGTTACTGACAGTATACGGGATGCCGCGAGACTTGTCAAGCGCATTTTCGGCCCCCCAAAATGGCCATAAAGAAATTGTAACAAGCCGGGAACTATTCCGATTCGCAAGACGTTGAAGCTAGGATCTAAACACAAAGTTGTGTTGATTTAAGGCATTGCTTGCAAGCGAAAACCGGATGGCACAGCGGCTGCATCATAAGCGATCGGGAAGGCCACTGGACTCCCCAATTGGGTCAATTCGTTTTGCGCAGCTAGCAGGCGTTCATTCAATTGTTCGGCAGAGCTGTCGGGATAATGGCCCAATTCATGTTGTAAGGCCAGCCATTGCCGGGCAGCCAAGCGGAAGGTAGCTTGGGCAAGCGGATCAGGTTCAGCAGCGGCGATGGTCTGCAAAAGCGTATCGATTGCCCCAGTGACGGCATTAAGTTCGCGCAAGTAGGCTGAATGATTTGCTGTCCATTCGGGCACCAACGCCAGACCAAACGCACCACTCGCAATTCGCAGCTTGGTCAGTAGCCAGTCGCGCTGGGCCAATAGGAGCCATAATTGTTGCCCTGGCAAGATATTCGCTTGTTGTTGTTCAGCCACAAAGGCAATCCAAGCTTGGTCTTCTGCCAAGAGCGCTTGTTGCAAAGCTGCTTGTTCGGGGCCGATATCAGCACCACCGGTGAAGTTGATGCGATTGACCAGTTCGCGGGCTCGCTGCTGGCGCGTGCCAATCGCAGTCTTCAGCGCATCCGTGTAGTCAAGGGGCAGAGCCCGGCGCTCAATTCGCTCAACTTGAACCAAATTCTCTTGAATGGCAAAGAAGGGATTGCGCACTAACTCAGTCAATTGCCGGCGCAATGTCTCGTCGGATAACTGGTCGGCCAGAGGGCGCAAGCTCGTAAAGATTTCACTCCGCTGCGCCGGTAAGAGATCAGGCGCCCGGCGCACAGCCAGCAAAGTCTGGGAGGCAGCATCTTGGGCTTCTGCCAGTTTGCCAATTTTGGCCAACCCTTGGGAGATCTGTAACAGGGCTTGGCTACGTTCGAGGGAGCTAAAAGAGCCATCCAGCAAAACGACAGCACGAGCCTGATGAAAGAGCAACCCAGCAATTTCACTTTCATCTTGTTGACTATAATGTTGTGCCATCAATAAGAGTAAATTAAGCTGTGTGGCACCATTCGGAAAATGATGAAACAACAGCGCGGCGCGGCTCGTTTCTAAATAGCCCGCCTGAATGGCTTGATAGGCTAACGCATCCGCCGGGTCGCCGGCCAATTCAGCAATCGCCAGCCCCGCCACGACCTGCTCGGTCTGGATGCTGGCCAGGGGATTGTCAAGCTGGATGACGGGCTGTTGGCCGCGATAAAGTTGCCAAAGCCAAAACAACGTGATCAAACCGACGATCAAGCAGAACAAAAAGCCGGCCAACAATATCCGCTCTAACCAGCGGCGGCGCGGTCTGCTAGGGCGACTCGGATAATGCGACGCAAAAGGTGTATTTACTGGATCATCAAACGCCATAATGATATTATACTGCATCTATTCATGAATGAAATGATTAGAGGTTATCTCGAAAACGATTGGGCTCGTGCGTTATCTTACCAACACAATCGGCAATACCTAGAGTTTGAAATCTACTCGATCATGGGGCGCGGAATTTTAAGAGTAGTCTGGGCCTTGCTCATTGTCCCCCACGTGCGCCAAGCCCAATTTCATATTTTCACCCATCCCCTCATTATGCTAAGATATGTAAACTGGCTACAAATTTCTGTATCTATTTTAGCGCGCCCATTAGCCATTCTTTGCGCTCGACCGTTGCCGAAGCCGATATAGAACGTTTGTAGATTTTCGACGTGAAGGAGTTGATACCGTATGCAGCATAGTCGCCTCGAGCGGCGTTCGCCGAGTTGGAGTGGTTTTACCCGCCTAGTTGAAGGTCCTCTGGGGTGGATCGTTACACTGGTGGTGATCCCAGTCTTGATTGTGGCAGTTTTACTTTTGCCGCCAATTCGACTATTGGATCGCTTGCAGTTATTCACCTACACCCGTATTACAACGGATGGTGGATCGGTAGCCGACCCTGATGGCACAGTGGTAAGTTTCCCTGCAGAAGGCATTCTGTCGACCTTCTTAGCCCAGTTGAGTAGCACTCCACGCGCCGACTTCCTAGCGGGGCAAGTCAACGCACAACTCTTGGCAGCCGCCGACCAATTGCCTGACCATCTCTTGCCGCGCAGTCCAGTCTATCAGATGGATATTCGTGGCGCAGCTCCTACCCAGCTCTTATTGACGATTCCTATTCCCAATGAAAGTACCCCTTATGAAACATTGGGCGTCTACGCGTGGAACGGCGAGCAATGGGCACACATCCCCAACCAAATCTTGGTAGCCAATGACATCATCGAAGCTTATCTAGATTACACCCCAGAGAGCTTCATGGTGATGCAGACCAATCCGCCGATCCCTGCAGTGACGGCAGATTTGGGCTTGAATGGCCAATTGCCAGCCGGTGTCTCGGTGGTTGCGGTCAAACAAGCAGGGCTCTACCTGCGTGGGGACGGAGCGTTGGACGGAACCATGCCCGCGGTTGCCGCATCGGTCCCAGTAGTGCCGGTCATCCGCAACTGGGAAGGGGATGGCTTTACCGTTACCAATGTGCGCACTGACCTGATCAACAATCTGCTGATCGAACCTGGCCAGCAAGATAATCAGCTCAACGACATCGAACGACGGGTGATCGAAAACAACTATCCCGGTGTCATTATCGATTACCGCGGGGTAGATGCACTGCCCAGTGCACGGGCTGACTTTGTGCATTTGATGTCACGCCTGGCCGATCGTCTCCATGCCATTGGCAAGACGTTAAGTGTCCGTGTGGAAGGTGCCACCCAAGTCTCAGCCGAGGAATGGGACACCAAAGGCTATGATTGGCGCGGCTTGGGCCAAGTGGTGGATCAGCTGATCATTCCGGCGCCGATTGATCCACGGGCTTATCAAGCCGGTGGCGAGATGGACGCCCTGTTGCGCTTTGCGACTGGGGAAGTCGAGCGCCGCAAAATTCAACTTGAATTACCAGCCACCTCAGTCGAACGCAGTGGCCCTTATGCCTTGCTCAAGGGCTATCAAGAGTCGCTCCAGCCCTTGTTGGGGCAAGTGCAGGCCCAAACTGGCAGCAACGGCGAGATTTCCCTCAGCCTGGATAACCCACGCTTGTTGGAACAAGTCTCGTTTGACGAGTCAATTGGGACCTACACATACAAATACATCGATGACCAAGGTTTAGAGCGGACTGTTTACCTGGAAAATGCGCGCAGCATTACGCATAAATTGAATCTGTTGCGCAACTACAATGTCACCAATATCAGCCTGCAAACCATCAGCGACATCGATCCCAACATCTGGAATGTCTTATTACAATTCCAACAGGGGGTCGAATTACCCGAAGCAAGTGGACGCTTGGCTGTAGCTTATGCCGTCTACAACAGTGAGGGTGCACTGGTTGCGAATGATACTCGCCCGCTCGACAATGCCCGGTTTAACTTTACTGCGGGCAGCAGTGACCTGCGCATCGATACGCAATTGGTCACCGAACGTGGCGAAGCCTTGAGCGCGGTACAATCGACCATCGTCGGGCTCGGCAATGCGAGCACCGCTGCGACTTCAGACGAAGCCAGTGCCGAGGAAGCCAGTGCGGACCAAGCACCAGCGGCTGAGTTGCCGAAAGCGATTGCCTCGCAGATCCTGAATGTGCGCAGTGGCCCAGGGACCAACTATCCCATCCTCGGGCAGATTACGCAAGGCAGCACCTACGACATCATCGGCAAAAATTCGGCCGGTGACTGGTGGCAAATCGATGTTGGCAATGACACGCAAGGCTGGGTCATTGGCCAGTTGGTCACCATTTCCGGTGATACAGGCCCCGTAGCCGTCGCTGAAAATATTCCCGCACCTTCGGCAGCCGTAGCCTCAGTAGCCCCAGCCGCCGCCCCGTCCGGTGAACAAGCGCCAGCCGAAGCTCCGGCCGAAGAGGCACCACCTGCTGCGGCCCCAGCTGCGCCTGTTGTAGCTCCGCCACCTTCTGGCGGTGGGTCGTTTGGGTATGGTGTTCAGGCCCATATGGTCGATGCCAACAATGAAGACTTCGTGATGAGTTTGACCCGAGGCATGGGCTTTAACTGGGTCAAGCAACAGATCGAGTGGAAGCGCTTCGAAAATACCCAGGGCCATATCGAATTTGGGCCGATGGATTCCATCATCAACGCAGCCAACGCTGCGGGGATCAGCGTCCTCTTTAGCGTTGTGAATGCGCCGGATTGGGCCCGCGAGCCTGGGTTTGACGGCAGTGTCGGTGGGCCGCCACAGGATCCGCAGACCTTTGCGAATTTCAATGGGGCGATTGCTGGCAAGTATTGTGGTTCAGCGCTCAAAGCCATTGAAGTGTGGAACGAGCAGAATCTGCACTATGAATGGGGCAATAAACCTCTGAATCCTGCCGAGTATGTGGCGCTGCTTGCTCCGTCCTATGCGGCTATCAAAGCTGCCTGCCCGTCGATGTACGTAATCAGCGGGGCGTTGACACCTGCCGGTAGTGCGCCACCCTTTGCAGTGGATGACTTCCAATACCTAGAAGGCATGTTCCAAGCAGGCTTGGCCAACTATGCCGATGGGATCGGTGCACACCCGAGTGGTTACAACGTGCCAGCCAGTGCAACTTGGCAAGAAGCCTGTGATGCGATTCAAGTCAGCGGCAACAGCTTCAACGGCGCTTGCGATTCGCCTCACCATTCCTGGAGCTTCCGCAGCACGATGGAAGGCTACTGGAATATCATGAATGTCTATGGCGCTGGCAACAAGAAAATCTGGCCAACCGAGTTTGGTTGGGCTGCAGGTGGGGCGTTTGATGCTCGGTACAAGTATGCCGACGACAACTCCTTTGAAGAGCAGGCTCAATGGACTGTAGAAGCCTACCAGATGATGCGGAACTGGGGTTGGGTTGGCCCGGCCTTCCTCTGGAACCTCAACTTCCGTATGGTCGCCAATGGTACCGAAAAAGCCCAGTGGGGTATTGTCGACCCCGGTGGTGCTCCTCTGCCAGTCTATAATGCGCTTGCCGGCATGCCCAAGTAACGTCTAAATACAGTTCTTGATCAGCGAGGCTTTGTGTGAACGAAGCCTCGCTGCGCGTTTATTGATGGAGGAAAGTAGTCCGTGCATTTCGCTATTCGATTGAACACTGGTCTTCGCCTGATTGGGGCAATGCTCTTTGCCGTCTTACTCTTTGATAGTTCGCCCTTCATTCAGCGCTCAGTCTGGGCGCATCCTCTCTCTCAAGCCACCAACACAGAAGCGACGATTGCTACGATTAACGCAACGAGCCGCGTCAACTTGCGCGGCGGGCCTGGCCTCAACTATCTGATCCTCGCCAAGCTAGAGCCCGGCAGCGAAGTTGCCATCCTCAACACCAATTCGGCTGAGGGATGGACGCGCGTACGGGTGCTCAGCAATGGGCGGACGGGCTGGATCTCCAATGATTTGTTGCAAGTCAATCTAACCAACCAGGCCAGTAGTGGGCAGACTAGCTTATTACCCACCCCCACACCGGATAGCGCCAGCATCCAAATTTTGCTACCCACCCCGACGCCAACACCAGCAAGCGCGACAAGTGCCACCCCTACCACCTCGGTGAGCACCGCGACAGCGGCAGCACCGACTGCGGTGGTACCGACACCCGATACCAGCGGCGAGCCAATCGCAATTACCCAACCAGCAAACATGAATGTACGCGGTGGGCCAGGGACCAATTATCCCGTGGTGAGCACAGTGCGATCTGGCACTCGGCTCCCAGTCGTGGCCTACAGCCCAGACAGAAGTTGGTACAAGGTGACCTTGGCGGGCGTAGACGAAGCATGGATCTCAGCTCCGCTGACCAGCCCGAGTGGTTCCTTTGAGAATGTACCTCAACTGGGGTCCGACGAGATCCCGCAACTACCCGCACCGGCGGCACCAGCCGCAGCCGCACCGGCGGACAACACGGGGTCACCGGCACCGGCCGCGGTCACCAATGCCCCGCCACCGGCTGGTGGAGGCTTCTTTGCTTATGGCATTCAAGCCCACTTGTGGCAAAATGGCGATCGCGGGGCAATTGCCAACCAGATTCACGAGATTGGCTTCACGTGGGTCAAGCAGCAGTTGCGCTGGGAGTTTCTCGAAGATCACCCGGGTGCGATCAACTGGACCGAGCCGGATCATATTATTGAGACGATGCACGGTAACGGCATCAATGTGCTCTTTAGCATCTTCACCGCGCCGCAGTGGACTCGCCCCGATAAGCCCGGCACGGGTGGGCCACCTAATGACTTCAATCTCTATGCCGATTTTGTGGGTAAAGTCGCGGCCCGTTACTGCGGCCGATTGGGTGCCATCGAAATCTGGAATGAACAAAATCTGCAACGCGAGTGGGAAGGGTTCACGCTCGACCCGGCCCTCTATATGGATCTGTTGCGGCGAGCCTATACGGCCATCAAGGCCAATTGCCCATCGATTTTGGTGATCAGCGGGGCTCCTACCCCAGCGGGGAATAGCCCGGTTGCGATAGACGATGTCGATTATCTGCGTGGGATGTATGCCCACGGGCTAGCCCAATATAGCGATGGCGTTGGCGTGCACCCAAGCGGGTTTGCCAATACGCCAGAGGCTACGGTCCAAGATTGGCAAGCCGGACGGTATACGCCGCCGCCTTCGCATTTTGATCACCGCAGCTTCTACTTCCGCAGCACGATGGAATCATACCGCGAAGTGATGGTGGCGAATGGGGATGTCAACAAACGCTTGTGGCCAACCGAATTTGGCTGGGGCAGCACCTCTACCCCCTTCCCTGGCTATGAATATGAGGCCTACATCACTGAAGGTATGCAAGCGCAATACATTGTGCGAGCATTTTTGATGATGCGTGATTGGGGCTGGGTCGGCGTACCCTTCTTGTGGAACTTGAACTTTAATGAAGGGGAAATGGCTGCCTTCCGAGTCTCAGGGCGCCCCGCCTTCGAAGCATTAAAAACTTTGCCGAAGTAGCTCAAGGGGAGCAACGTTCATTAGGGTCTCGCTTTGCCAAGGAAAAGGCGTTGCAGAATAGAGGATAGTATGATGAAGCTACGTATCTATAGTTTAAGACCGATACAAACCTTGGCGAATTGCTTGTTCGGCAAGGGGCTTGTCAGCGCAGAGAATCATTTCATGGTGCGTAAATCAACGATTCAACAGCTAGGCGCGGGGCTCATCCTCGTGCTGCTCTTGAGCGGCTGCTGGGGCAGTGGTCCGGAACCAACCCCGACACCGACCAAAACTCCCGTGGGTAGCGGTCAAGTAGAAGCTCCCACGGCTACACTTGCACCAGCGGGTGGTGAGACGCAACCAGTGACAGCCCCACAACCAGACGCAGCCGCAGCGACGGCCACACCCGAACCGCAAACCGAAACCATCGGCACCATCAATGCGGATCTGTTGAATATTCGCAGCGAGCCAAGCACCACTGGCAACATTGTGGGGTCGGCCAGCGAAGGGCAACGCTATAGTATTGTTGGCCGCAGCCAAGACAACGCTTGGGTACAGATTGCCGAAAATGGCCGCCTATTGGGTTGGGTTGCTGCAGAATTTGTCACCATTGAGCAAGTGGTAGTGGCGCCAACCACAGCCCCAGCCGCCGGTGGGACAGCTGAAGAACCGGCAGCGCAACCAACGAGCGCCCCAAGTGGCAATGTTACCTTCCAAGCGCCAACGATGCGCAGCCCCGATTTTGGGGCCCAAGCATTTCTTTGGTGGAAGCCAGAGATTGCGGTGCGCGACCTGCAATTAATGCAAGAGGCCGGATTCAACTGGGTGAAACAGAGTTTTGCCTGGGAGACGATCGAAGGCGCCGGCAAAGGGCAATATGACTGGAGCTATGCGGATCGTGTGGTGAGCGAGGTTAACGCCAGTGGCTTACAACTCTTGGCTCGGTTGAGTAGTGATCCGGACCTAACTAATTTCTGGGCTGGACATCCGCCAGGCAATGCCAGCAACTTTGCAGACTTTGCCTTCGCCCTGGCGAGCCGCTATAACTGCCAAGCTGGTTCGCGCGGCTGTATTCAAGCCTATCAAATTTGGAACGAGCCCAATCTGGCGCGCGAATGGGGTGGCAATCGCCCGAACCCGGCGCAATATGTCGAATTCTTGCGCCAGGCCTATGCCGCCATCAAACGAGCCAACCCCAACGCCATTGTGATCAGCGCAGGGATGGCCCCCACCGGCAGCAATGACAACAACGCCATGCCCGATGATCTGTTCTACGAACAGATGTATCAGGCAATGGGTGGAAACAGCAACTGTTGTTTTGATATGCTCGGCGTGCATGGTGCTGGCTTTGCCGCACCACCAGAAACATCTCCGGCCGAAGCAGTCAGCAACCCAGCCTATGGTGGCTATCGCTTCTTTGTCTTCCGCCATGTTGAAGACATCCGTGACATTATGGTACGTTACGGCGATGCCAATAAACGAGTCGTCTTGCTCGAGTTCGGTTGGACGACCGATCCAGTCAACCCTGCCTACAAATGGCATGGTGCGGATGCAGGCATCGATCAGATGGTCCAAGGCGATTACCTCAAGCGGGCCTATATTTACGCCGCCGAGAACTGGCAACCATGGATCGGCCTGATGAGCCTGTTGACCATGCCCAACCTGGACTGGATTGCCGACGGCAATGCCAGCGACGAAGAACAATATTGGTGGGCGATCATGGAGCCCAGCCACATCAACGAAAAGAATTGGCGGGCACCCTATATCATCCTGTGCGATTATTTCAATCGCCAGCGTGGTCAAGTCTGTATCCATGACCCAGCGTTACAACAGTAAGATCTTTCTGCAGTGATGTCTTCCATCACGCCGGACAATCACGCCAAGCCACAAAACGCCCCGCGCTTTGTGGTCTGGCGTGATTTGATTGGCTTCCCCACCCTAAGTTTCCTACTCGTAGGCCAATTCTTCTTCCTCTTCTACTTCCGCCAAGTTAATTTGGATGAAGGCTGGTATCTCTGGGCCAGCAAATTGGTCTACGAAGGCAAGCTCCTCTATCGCGATTTTGCCTACACCCAAACGCCGCTGTTGCCCTATGTTTATGGACTCGCTCAATGGGTACTGGGTGCTGGCTTGGCGCAAGGCAGGGCATTGACCATCATCTTTGCCTTGACGACGATTGCCCTCAGCATCCGCATCGCGGGGCAGCTTGGTGGCCGGAATGCCGCCTTTTGTACACTTGCCCTGAGTGTTGTTTCCTTCTTCGCCCTAGCCCAATTCGCTTACACCGCCACCTACGCGCTGGCAGCATTGTTGTTGGGCGCGGCACTCGCTTGTGCCACTATCGACACTCACGAAATCCGGCGCAACATCGGTGCAGCCGCTTTCCTCTGCTTGGCAATCGCAGTACGCTTTTCGCTGGTGGCGATTCTGCCGGGCTGGTTGCTCTATCTGCTGCTCACAAGTCGAAACCGCGGACGAGCAATCGCGGTATTGATCAGCACCACACTCGTGACACTTGGCTTGACCCTGGGCATCTACTGGCTGGCTGCGGGCGAGCTGATGCACTATGACATCTTTGGCTTTCATACCGATCGGTTGCTGCGCAGCGAATGGCAACGCTTGCGCATGTGGAACATGGGGCTGCGCACGCTGGAAGATTTTCTCCTGCTGATCGGCACCACGGTGGGCGCAGGCTTGCTAGGGATTTGGCAACTCTGGCAGACACGCCAAGCACCCGCCATGAGCGTTGAACGCACCAGCGGCTGGCTTTTGTTGACCGTGGCCGGACTAAGCGGCCTCCTCTTCGGGGTGCACTTGATCCCCCGCACCACGGACAGCTATTACAACGCGCTGCAATTCCCGTGGATGAGCGTAGTGGCCGGGGTGAGCTTGGCCCGCTGGTTGCAGCACACATCGCGACCACGCCAGCCTTATCTCTGGTTGCTGATTGGGTTGCTGCTTTTGGGGCATGGGGCGCGCCAATGGCGAGGCTTTCAGCGCGACCACTATATACCAACGCCCTGGCAAAATCAATTGGCCATTGTCGAACAGGCCGCCGAGCTATTGCGCCGCTTCACCCAGCCAGGTGACACCTTGCTCTCGTTTAATCCTCACCTGGCCCTAGAAGCTGACCTGCGCGTCCACCGCGGCTATGAGATGGCGATCTTTGCCTATCAACCAACGTGGCCCGACGAGGATGTTGAGCGCTATCAAGTAGTTAACAATAGCCGACTCTTGGCTGATCTCCAGCGCGGCGCCGAAGCTGTTGCCTTCAGCGAATTTGATCTAACACAAATCGCTGGCGAAGTGGACCAACTGCAACGAATCCTAGCCGAACAATATCGCTGGGTCGCCAATATCCCGCGATTTGATCCCTATGGTGGGGCGTTGAATCTCTATTTGCCCCCCCAATTTGCGCCGCCAGATCCGCAATTTGGGGCGCAAGCTCGCTTTGAAGACCAAATCCACTTGTTGGGGTATGATCTCACTACCTCACAAGGTGGAGCAGCATCCTCCTTAACCGTTGCCCTTTATTGGCAGGCCAAGCAACCACCCAGCGCGGATTATACAGTCTTTGTCCAGCTATTGGATCCAGCGGGCCAACTAGCGGTTGGCTGGGACAATCAGCCTTGCCGGAATAGTTGCCCCACCTCCACCTGGCAAGCCGAGGA
>CAZMRA010000069.1:15068-18895 GCA_964568485.1 uncultured Caldilineaceae bacterium
AGGAAATTATACGCGACGAATATCGCCTATCCTTGGCGGGCTTGCCAAGCGGCGACTATCAGTTGATTGTGGGGATGTATGAGCCAATCAGTGGGATGCGGCTGGGGGTCAGCCAAAGCGGCGAGGAAACGCTGGGGGATTATCTGCACCTAACGACCATTCACCATAATGGCGAGTGATTGAACACGGCTGAGCGATCAAAATCACTCGCCCACCGTGCTACTCGCTGAGGCTGGTAGCGCCCTGGAAGAACTTCACACTATCTTCTGCCAGATCCGCGGCCAAACTAATCCAATCGGTTTCGGCAGAGAGTTCCACCTCTAAGGCGGGGCTCATCGTCTGCCAGCGCGCATCCGCATACCAACCACCGATCAAACCCATCAAGATGACCAGCAACAAAAACAACCGTAATAAATATCGATTCGTCCGCACAATACACTCCGAGTCCTGATCACGCCATGCCAAGCGACCAGAAACAAGCCTGGATTGAGAAATGCGTAATTTGCATTTCTATGCTGCTATGATATACTTAGGACTCGTGAATGCCAAACCGAGCACGGGCGATTAGCTCAGTTGGTTAGAGCGCACGGTTCACATCCGTGAGGTCACTGGTTCAAGTCCAGTATCGCCCACCAAATCGAGGCCGACTACATCTAGAGATGGAGTCGGCTTTTTGTTTTGATAGACTTGTATCTTCCCTGCCTCATTAAAATCGCAGCAATTGCCTCTATTCTGCACCTACATCCGAAGGATTCATCTCTTCGTTTACGATAAATATTTAGCCGCTTAATAGTTTAGATGAATCTAGGGTAGCGAGACTTTCTCCACAGTGGTTTACTTTGGGAAGTAACCGTGCTAAGATTGATCCAATCAGCCATCAAGCAAGTTCATCGCACAATAGGTGATGCCCCCGATGAAACCGAACTACTTTTTTGCTGGTGCCATCTTTCTAGTCGGGCTGCTGAACAGCACCATCTTTTTGCCACTGGTGAGCAATCAACAAAGTAGTACCGTGCCACCACTCCCTACCATCACGGCAACAGCTACCGTAACGGCTACGCAAGTGATCCCAACCGCTACTGCAACGCTGACACCGACCGCAACTTTCGCACAACCTACAACCACTGCGACAGCAACGGCAACCGCGACGGCCACACAAGCGATTCCAACCGCTACCGCGACGCCGACACCGACCGCAACTTTCGCACAACCTACAGCCACTGCGACAGCAACGGCAACTGCCACACTTATGGCTGGGCCCTGTAGTTGCGAGAGAGATCTCTATAACTGTTCCGATTTTAGTACGCAAGCCGAAGCGCAAGCTTGCTTCGATTTCTGTATGGACCAAGTCGGCCGAGACGTTCACCGCCTGGATCAAGACGGCAATGGGATCGCCTGCGAATCACTGCCCGGCCAGCGGGTTTGGTAATAAGGACATCATGACTGGCAAGAATGAGATAACTGGCAATTTGCATGTCGGGGGCAATGCCGAAGGCACCAATCTGGTCGTTGGCCAAGGGAATGTAGTATCCATCTACAACACTTATTTCCAAGGCGACTTCGCGACCCTCGACGAGCTATACATCCGGCCGGATGCCGTCTTCCAGCGGGTAAAGATTGAAGACTTTGTGGGGCGGGCTTGGTTATCAGCCAAGGTGGATGACTTCCTGAATGATCCCAAGCGAAAGTCGGGCGTCTTGGCGTTGGTGGGTGAAGCGGGGGTTGGCAAGACTTCCTTCTTGGCCCATCTCGTGCAAGAACGCCACTATCTTCATTTATTCGCTGAACAAGTCCCTGGTGAGGCGAACCTACCGCGCTCCATTCAATCACTGGCGGCCCAACTGATCGGCCGCTACAAGATCGAACCCTATGCGGGCAGAGATACTATCTCGCCAACGCTCGTCATGTTCCCCGACTTTTTGGACCGTCTCTTGCGCTTGGCGACACAAAAGCTCGCCTACAACGAAAAGATCGTCATTGTCTGCGATGCATTGGATGAAGCGGGTGTCTTGCCGGGGGGCAATGTTTTCAGCTTGCCCAAGATTTTGCCCGATGGCGTTTATCTTATTCTCTCCTATCGGCCAGTCCCCCTCGCACTGAATTTCACCCACGGACAGGAGATCCTCCAGCTAAATGCCAATGCTGCCGAAAATACCGACGATATCGAACGCTATCTTAAACGGGTAGCCCACCGCCCAACCATCAAACAGCAACTGGACGAACACGGCTACACAGTTAAGGAGTTTGTCCAGACCTTAGCTGCCAAGAGCGCCGGGGTCTGGATGTATCTCCTGTATGTCATTGATGAAATTGATCAGGGCAAGCGCGCGCCGCTCAAGCTGGACCAATTGCCGCCAGGCTTGGCGGGCTATTATGCACAATTTTGGAATCGCTGGCGTTATCCAGAACCGAATAACTACCGCAAACGCGACCCAGACTGGGACACGCTCTATGCCCCGCTCTTGGGTACACTGGCTGCGATCCAAGAGCCGGTCACGCTCAATCAGCTGATTGCTTGGGCGGGGATCACAGAACGCCCCAGTGTGGTCAAGGAATTATTAACCAGCCAGTGGCGGGCCTTTATCAGCGAGCAGAAAGCGGCGCACCCCCGCTACCGACTCTATCACCTGAGTCTGCGTGACTTTATCACTGGGCAAGTGCCCCGCGACAATCTGTCACCGACTGAAGATTCCCTGATTGAAGCACTCGTTGAGCAAGTGGTCGCTGCCCACCAGCGGCTCGTTGACCAATTCCGGGCGCGCTGTGAGGACGATTGGCCCGAGCTAGTCACCGATGACTATGCCCGCAATTATCTGATGACCCACCTACAGGCTGTTGATCCGCAGGAAATGTTTGCGGTGGTGGCCCACGATGATGCCTGGGCCAAAGCCCGTGAAGAACACGAAGGCATCTATGCCGGCTACTTGCTGGATCTCGATCTGGCTTGGCAGTGGGTTGAGCAAGCAGAGCACAGAGATCTCGGGGATCAGATCCGCTGTGGGTTGATCAAAAGCAGTATTCATACCTTAGTAAGCAACATACCACCGTCCCTGTTTAGAGTAGCGGTCAAAGCTGGCCTCTGGAGTCCGGGACGGGCACTAGTCTATATCCCTCAGATTTCAGCAGAATCTGTTAGGGCAGCGGCATTGAGCGAGCTAGTACCACACCTACCAACTGAGTTGGTAGCGGACGCCTTGGCCATTACTCGTAGTATCCATGATGAGGACGCTCAGGCAGAGGCTCTGAGCAACCTTGCACCTCATCTACCTCCTCACTTACTAACTGACGCATGGGCGATTGCTCTCCTACTCAACGATAAGGTGGATCGAGCAAAGGCTTTGACTAGTCTAGACCATCATCATTTGCGCACTAAGGTTTTGAACATTGCTCGCAATATCAACAATGAGGACAAATGGGCAGAGGAACTAGAAAACCTTATCCCTCACCTCCCTTCCCACTTACTCGCTGACGCATTGAACCTCGCTTGCAATATCTCCAATGAATACACTCGGGCAGAGGCTCTGATCAGCCTTGCCCCTCATCTCCCTCCTCACTTACTAACTGACGCATTGAACATCGCTCACAACATCCATGATAAGTACACCCGAGTAGAGGTTTTGATCAGCCTTACACCTCACCTTCCTCCGGAACTACAACGAAACACACTGATTGATGTACTGCTTACTATTCGCTCTATCGACGATGAATTCAAACAAATGGGGGCGTTGAGTAACCTTGCACCTTATCTCCCTCCTCACTTACTCACTGAGGCATTAGACATCGCACATAACATCAGTGATGAGGACTTTAGGGTGGAAGCACTGATT
>CAZMRA010000070.1:0-10758 GCA_964568485.1 uncultured Caldilineaceae bacterium
ATGGATAATCGCGGCTACAAGAGCATTGGTGCGTTAAGTCGCTCTGTCGGGGATCATGGCTTTGGCACGCGTTACAGCTACCCCCAAGATGGCAGCCTGCCCAGTGATGAAGCAGGCGAGGATGTACACGATCTACCAGTTGATCTGGTCCAGAATGCGCGCAGCCTTGGAGCCGAGGTCATCGAGTGTGAAGGGTATGCGAGCCTAGTCGCTGGGTTGCAACAAGCCAAGCAGATCGACAAAACTGTTGTTCTTTATATCCGCAATGATCGTTATCTTGGCGTGCCGGGGTATCATAGTTGGTGGGATGTGCCGATTGCCGAGGTGAGTGAGGCCGATTCGGTGCAGGCTGCCCGCGAAGAGTGGGAAGAAATGCGCAGCAAAGAACGTTACTTTTTGTGATGGTTCTTCTGATGCCTGCGTGGTCGGAACTAAAATTCATTACCAACTTTCAGCACGAAACGTCCCGGGAGTTACCAAAAATTCATTGGGCGTTCTGTCGCTCGCTTTCTGTATCAGAAGGGACAAACATTAAATGAGCACCATACAAACCAACCAACTGCTCAATTTTGTGAATGGGCAGTGGCAGAAATCAAGCACAAGCCACTTTGGCAATGTCATGAACCCTGCTACAGCACAAGTCCAAGCCCAGGTGCCACTCTCACCAGGAGCCGAAGTGGACGCGGCTGTGCAAGCGGCATCGGTTGCTTTCCAAGAATGGCGCCGCACGCCGGTTGGTGACCGCATCCAGCCGCTCTTCAAGCTCAAGCAGCTCCTCGAAGACAATTTGGAAGACATTGCTCGCACCATCACCTTGGAATGCGGCAAAATTCTGGCCGAAAGTATCGGCGAAATGCGCCGTGGCATCGAGAATGTTGAAGTTGCGACTGGGATGCCCGTGTTGATGCAAGGGTGGAACAACGAAGATATTGCCCGTGGCATCGACGAGCATATGATCCGCCAGCCGCTCGGCGTGGTCGCAGCGATTACGCCATTCAACTTCCCAGGGATGATCCCGCTCTGGTTCCTGCCCTATGCCGTGGCGACCGGCAATTGTTTTATCCTCAAACCGAGTGAAAAAGTGCCACTGACCAGCCAGAAGCTCTTCGCCCTGATTGAACAGGCTGGCTTCCCGCCAGGAGTCCTGCAATTGGTTAACGGTGGCAAGGAAACGGTCGATGCATTGTTGGATCACCCGCTGGTCCGGGCGATCAGCTTTGTCGGTTCGACGCCAGTCGCTCGCTATGTCTACAGCCGGGCAACGGCCAATGGCAAGCGTGCCCAATGCCAAGGTGGAGCCAAAAATCCGGTCGTGGTGATGCCCGATGCCGACATCGAGATGACGACCCGCATCATGGGTGATTCTGCCTTCGGCTGCGCGGGGCAGCGCTGTTTGGCCGCTTCGGTGGCGATCACAGTCGGTGAGGCGAAACACAGCTTCACCGAAGCAATCGCCGACATGGCCAGCAGTCGCCGAGTCGGTTTTGGGTTGGACGAGAGCACGCAAATGGGCCCGGTGATCTCCAGCGAAAGCAAACAGCGCATCGAGCGCTTGATTGGCGCTGGAGCGAGCGAGGGCGCGAATGTGCTGGTCGATGGGCGCAATCGCAAAGTATCTGGTTATGAGGATGGCTATTTCGTCTTCCCCACTGTTTTAGATGGCGTCAATCCTGATAGCGATATCGCCAAGACCGAAATCTTTGGGCCAGTCTTGAGCTTGATGCATGCCAACACGGTCGAAGATGCGATTGCCATGGTTAACAACCGTGCCTTTGGCAACATGGCCTGTATCTTTACCACTAGCGGTGCCGTGGCTCGCAAATTCCGCTATGAAGCCGATGCAGGCAATGTTGGCATCAACATTGGCGTGGCTGCACCGATGGCTTATTTCCCATTCAGTGGCTGGAATGAAAGTTTCTTTGGCGATCTGCACGCCCAATCTCACCACGGCGTAGAGTTTTACACGCAAACCAAAGTGGTTGTCGAACGCTGGCCACAAGAGTGGAGCCGCACATTCTAATCAGTGAGTGCTGAATGGTGAATGCTCAAGCTGGCATGATGTGCCTTTTGCCTTGAGCATTCACCGTATACTGGTCAGCATTCACCAGGATGGAGTTGTTTATGACCCACACGTTCGGCATTGGCATTATTGGCATGGGGTGGATGGGCAGTGCCCATGCACGCGCCTATCGCAATCTGCCAGATCGGTTCTATGACAGCGGCATTCGACCACGGCTGGTGATCTGTGCGGATGAAGTGGAGAGCCGCGCGCAACAGGCACAAGAGATCCACGGCTTCGCCGAATACACTACCGATTGGCGGCGAGTGATTGAGCATCCGCAGGTACAAGTGGTCAACATTACCTCGCCCAATTATCTGCATTTGGAGATGGTACGGGCGGCCACGGCAGCGGGCAAGCATGTTTTCTGCGAAAAGCCGGTGGGTCGTTCGCCGCAAGAAACGGCCGAGATCGAGCAACTTGCGCGGCAGGCCGGTGTTTTCTCTTTTGTTGGCTTTAATTACCGTTGGGCACCGATGGTGCAATATGCCAAACAGCTGATCGACGAAGGAAAGCTCGGACGACTCACTCATTATCGCGGGCGCTTTTTCTCCATGTATGGCAGCAACCCATTGGGTTTGTTAACGTGGCGTTTCAAGGAAGAACAGGCTGGGCTGGGTGTCTTGGGCGACATTATGTCGCACGTGATCGACATGGCCCATATGCTATGCGGCCCGATCAAGCAAGTAGTGAGCAATCGCCACACCTTTATCACCGAACGCCCCTTGCCCATCCCTGGACAAGGCACCCATTTTTCACTCGGCCAGCCGGACGATCCAACCGGCCCGGTGGAAAATGAAGATTATGTGGGTGCGCTCGTGCAATTCGAAAATGGGGTACAGGGGTCGCTAGAAAGCTGCCGGGCCATCTTTGGCCCCAAATGTGAGATGTCTTTTGAGATCAATGGTACGGCTGGGGCTATCCGCTGGAATTTCGAGCGGATGAATGAGTTGGAGCTCTATTTGCCCAATCAGTCGCTCACCTACGATGGCTACACGAATCTAATTGGCGGGCCGGCTTTTCCCGCTCACGGGCGTTTTAATCCCGGAGATGGCATTGGCCTCGGCTATGAAGATCTCAAATGCATCGAAGCCTATCATTTCCTGCAATCAATCGTCGATGGGCAACAACGTGAGCCAAGTTTTGCCAGTGCCCGAGCGCTGGCCAATGTCCAATCTGCCATGATGCGCTCGTGGACAAGCGCATCGTGGGAAACTGTCTAAATGTAAGAGGAGAATTCCGTGTCAAGTCGAACCAGCCCATTTGCCACCCCAATGCCCGGTCTGCGCATCCGCCCAGGATCGCCACCTTTGACGCGGCCAAGCAAAGAGGAGATCGCCGCGTTTCCCGCCGAGGCGCAAGCCCTGCTCACCAATACCTGGGCTGCGCAGGAGCCATTACTTGCCGCTGGTCAGTATGATCTTAGTTGGATGGAAGGGCGTCATCTTTTGCTCGCCGGCGCGACTGGGCCAGGATTGGGTGGCGCATTTGCGGTAGCCGCCTTGGGTGTCGGCAAGGCAGCCAGTGTTACCATTTTGGGGCGTGACCTTTCGCGCTCGCTCAATTACGAGACGGGAGCAGCGTTACAAGCTCAAGCTGAAGCAGCGGGCTGGGGCAATCGCTTTCACTGGTTCAACGATGGCATGGCGCTGGAGGGCCCAGCCCTAGACAAGCTGGTCGCAGCCCTGAACGAAGCCGGGGCGGATCGGGTGGTCTATTTCAACACCGTGGCTGCTGCGCTCTCCGGCTTGTTGCCGGGCATGCCGCCAGTCTATGTTAAGGATGTCGACGCCGAAGGTCTCTTTCAGTGGGAACTGGCCCCGCTCGACGAAAAAGCGATCGAGACCACCAAGTTCGTCATGGGCGAGATGGCAGTTCGCTTTCCAGCGGTCTTGGAAGAGCGCGGCATCGGCGTGGAGGCCAGTGTCTTCGCTGATTGGCGCGGTAGCTTAGACAAAGCCAGTCGCGACCCTAATCAACACGAATATGGCCGCCACGGTGCCTACTCGACGAGTCTCTTCTTACCCAAAGAGATTCTGCAAGCAGCGACCCGGAGCGCTTATGGCACCGAGCGGGTTGTGCTCGACATCTTCTATCCGATGATGCGCACGCGGGCGCTGCCATTGATCCCCGGCGGCTTAACCATTGCCAACATCAACGAGAAATTGATGCAAAAAGAGGGCATTCGCCGCTTAGATGTGCCTGAATTGGCCTTGTTGGGGATGGATTTTGTGGGCAAGTCCTTGGCTGATCGCCACGCCAACCCCTTCCCGCGGGCAGATCGCCACGATGCTCACTTGGACGAGTGGATGTTTGAAGTGATTGCCCGGTTGAACAACGACGAAGATAGCGAATTTTATTACAAGCACTGGCTGTAGATTAGACGTATGAGCAAACAGATCAAGGTTGGCATCATCGGGGCCGGACGCATCGGCCAGGTTCACGCTGAAAGTTTGACCCGTCGTATCGAGGCAGCGCAGCTGGTGGCGATCTCCGATATTGATCCAGCGGCAGCCACTCGCTGCGCTGAACGCTTCCAGATTCCCAAGGCGACGGGTGATTACCGGGAGTTGCTCAACGACCCCAACATTGATGCGATCTTGATCTGCTCGAGTACGGACAGTCATGCGCCGTTGATCTGCGAATCGGCAGCAGCGGGCAAGCATATCTTTTGCGAGAAGCCCATTGCCTTGGATCTGGTAGCCATCGACCAAGCATTGGCAGCAGTAGAACGTGCGGACGTGAAGTTGCAAATTGGCTTCAACCGCCGATTTGACAGCAATTTCCACCACCTGCACGACGTTGTAAAAACCGGTGGTGTGGGTCAACCCCATATGGTACGCATTACCAGCCGTGATCCAGCCCCACCGCCACTGGGTTACTTGGCAACGTCTGGTGGCATCTTCCTGGATATGACGATCCATGACTTTGACTTAGCCCGCTTTCTGATCGGCGCTGAAGTCGAAAGTGTCTTTGCCACCGGAGCAGTGCTGGTTGATCCGGCCATTGGCGAGGCCAACGATCTGGACACGGTTGCGGTTACGCTTCGCTATGCGAACGGGGCATTAGGCGTGATCGATAACAGCCGCCAGGCAGTCTATGGGTATGATCAACGCGCCGAGGTCTTTGGGTCGGCAGGAGCCATCGAAGCCCACAATAAGACGCCCCACAATACACTGCACAGCACAGCCCTGGGTGTGCAAAGTGCGAAACCGCTCTACTTTTTCCTGGAACGCTATATGGATGCGTATGTTCGTGAAGTGAACGCCTTCATCACGGCAATCCAGGAAGATCAACCCGTGCCAGTTACCGGCCACGATGGACGTATGGCAACGTTGCTAGGCTTGGCAGCTTGGCAGTCATACCGGGAGAATCGCCCGGTAGCCGTCTCGGAGATAGGCTGAACCATACCCTCTGGTTGCCGCCTGCTTAGTCAGGAAAGCCCAATCACTATGAGCCCAATTTTTGTCGGTAACGCCCCCTGCTCGTGGGGCACACTCGAATTTGAAGGGCTTGCCCAACAGCCTATCCCCTATGAGCAAATGTTGGATGAACTGGTCGAGACGGGCTACACTGGCACAGAACTGGGTGATTGGGGATTTCTGCCACCAGAGCCAGAGATCCTGGCCGAATCCCTGGCTACACGAAATCTAACTTTGACTGGAGCCTATGTGGGTGTTGCACTGGAGGATCCAGCCAGTCACGCCGAAGGTGAAGTCATTGTCCTGCAAACCGCCAAGCTGTTAGCTGCGGTAGCCGAATTAAACCAGCAGGCGATCCAGCCTTTTTTGGTCTTGGCTGGCGCCAATGGCAGCGACCCGATGCGTACTCGCCACGCCGGGCGCATCACCCCGGGCATGAGTTTGAGCGAAACCGAATGGCACTTTTTTGTTGATGGCGCCCAGCGGATTGCCGCATCAGTCCAGCGCCACACGGGCCTGCGCACTGTCTTTCACCCCCACTGTGCGGGTTGGGTCGAAACGCCAGAAGAGATCGCGTACTTCTTATCGCTCACCGATCCTGCGCTGATCGGCCTAGTCTTTGATACCGGTCATTATGCGTATGGCGCAGGTGGTTGTGAAACGCTTGTCATGGCTCTAGAACGCTATGCCAAGCGAATCGAATATATCCACTTTAAGGATTGCGCTCCAGCCGTGTTGCAAGCGGCCAAGCAAGAACAATTGGATTATTTCGAGGCGGTCCGGCGCGGCGTGTTCTGTGAATTAGGCCAAGGTTGTGTTGATTTTCCTGCCGTTCTCTCCTGGCTACACGAAACAGGCTATCAAGGATTTATTACGGTCGAGCAAGATGTACTGCCAGGGATGGGAACACCGCGAGCCAGTGCGGCGCGCAATCGGGAATATTTGCGTTCCATTGGGATGGTGGCATAAGATAGCGCTCATGAATCGTTGGTTGCGACGCAGCGCAGTATGTTTGGCTTTTCTGCTGTTCGCTGGCTTGATCACTATAGCGGCGCAAGCGGCCACTGTTTTGGGGGCCTATGCGACTGTCAACGTCCCCCAACTCAATGTACGTAGTACCCCGGCTACCTCGTCTCCCTTGTTGATGGTCGTCAAGCAAGCCGCTTCACTACCGGTCATTGGGCGCACACCGGATTGCGCTTGGCTGCAGGTTGTGACTCCCGAACGCGAAGTCGGTTGGATTGCCGCTGAGTATGTGATTCTCAGCCAACGTTGTCAGGATCTCCCCGCCGTCAAGATCGCCGAACCCACCCGCGCAGCCCAAAGCACGCCAGCTGCAAACCGCTTCATCCCAGCAACGCGCACCGAAAATGTTCCAGCCGGACCGGTAGCGGCCACGCCAACAACCCCAGCACCGGTTGTGACCGGGGGAAGTTGTGGCCCTGGTACGAACGAGCAGTTTGGCTCACTGACCATCAGCAGTGCGCCAACCGACCGGCCAGCAGTCGAGCACCCCGACATCAACCTGGCTCGCCGTGGCTACCAAATCACCGACCAACCAACGGCTTTGATGAGCTTTGGGCCGGTGCATGATGTAGATCTGCAAGCCCCTCAATTGCGCCAGCTTTTCGCCGATCAACGCCACGCCGCGGTGCGCAGTGTCGCGCAGGTTTTTGATTGGGACTGGGGCTGCAATTGCAAAGGGGCGGCGTTGAGTTATCCGCCAGTTACCTTGGTGGGATTGGCGACTAACGCCGGCGAACGACTGCTGCTACCCGACAGCCCGCGCACCATCGGCGACGGATACGAAGCGTTGGTGCTCTACGCCACTGCCGATCAGATCACCCTCAAGTTTACGCGCGAAGACAATGTGATCAGCGGATATACCCTCCATGTGATGGATGTCTGTGTGGAACCTGCGTTGGTGACCCTATACAACAGCCTCAACCAGGCGGGGCGTGCGCAATTGCCAGCAGTGCGCGGGGGTCAAGTCTTTGGCAGCGCCATGGGCGACCAAGTGCGAGTAGCGATCCGCGACAATGGCCAATTCCTCGACCCCCGCTATCTGGAAAATTGGTGGCGGTAAGCCCCGAATAGCCCAAGCCCCTCCACGCTTTCGCTGATTCCCTAAACTTAACTTTTCACTTTAATCTGGAGAGCACTGGCCCTAACTCAAGACGCCAAGGGCCTGCATCATGCCACGCATGTAGCCAACGGCGTGTGCATTGGCCGCGTGTCCAAATGTCGAATCACCGGTCACATGGGGCAAATGGTCGGGGATAAAAGCGCCATCAAACCCCACCTCTTTGTAGACTTTGAGCGCCTCGAACATATCAATATCACCGTCGTCGATAAAAGTCTCTGAAAAGCTGGGCATCTGACCGAGCACATTGCGGAAGTGCACGTAGAAAATCTTGCCCTGTTTGCCAAAATGGCGGATTGCATCAAAGACATTTTGCCCGAGCATTTCGGTATAACAGCCCTGGCAAAAGAGCAAGCCATTTGATGGACTGGGCACCATATCCAGTACGCGCTGGAAAGCAGGTACGTCGATAAAGAGGCAGGCTGCACCAGCAATCGGGCTAATTGGCGGATCATCGGGATGCAGCGCCATCTTAAGGCCGACCGATTCAGCAGCAGGGATGATACGGCGCAGAAAGAGCTCAAAGTTCTCCCACAGCTGATCAGCCGACAATGCAGCCCGTTCGACTGGCGCATTTTCCATCAAGGCATGATCATACGCTGTGGTGAGGGCATTGCCGCGTACACGTGCGTGCCGGCTGGTGCGCCAAACCCGAATGGCGTGAAAGTTGTAGTGCATCACCGGCACCCCAGCGCGCCCCACATTAATCAACGTGCGGCAGTAGTTATCTAACTGCTCCTCACGACCCGGTAATCCCCAGACGATTTTGTCGTACCAGCTCGTCGGAATGTTCTGGATGGCGGCCAATTCCAACCCAGCAGCTTCCACGCGCGATTTGAGTTGTACTACGCGTTCGTATTCATAATAGGGAGCATTGCCAACCGTCAGCCCGCTGGGGCTCACCGCCACGATTGCAGTTGCGCCAATTTGTTTGGCGAATTGCAAATTCTCTTCGGTGATGTCACGAATACCAAGTGCAGGTTTCATGGTTCCTCAATCTGTTGTGATACTGCGGAAGAATTTAAGGATGGGGAGGGTTCACTTTTAGAAGTAGCGGCAGTATGCCATACGTTGACGAGATGGTCAATCTGTGTCAAGATTTGCCCACTGGAGGATTAGAAAGGAATTACCGGAATGGCAGCATGGCGTACAATTGTGCAGCGGTTGAGCAATGAAGCCGATGCATATTTTGATCAGCTAAAAGCACAGCTTCAACAACGTCTCCAATTGTGGGAACCTCGTCAATTGTTATTGTATCGCGGCTATGGGACCCCAACCTCGCTGCAGTTGACGGGGCGGGTGTTGGCCAATCCAAGCCCACCCCCGGCCAACGAAAGTGATACAGTCTGGGAAAATTTGGTGGCCAGCTATCAACGCTTCGGTACCCGAGAATTGCCGGGGGTGCATGTCGATGCCCAGTTTGAGGATGTCATGCAAAGCAGCATCACCGATGATGAAGGCTACTTTGCGTTTTCGCTGCCATTGTCCCCGACCCATACCATCCAGCATGGTTGGCAAGCTGTGACCGTGAGTGTTCAAAGCGAGGCCATGCCCACCCTTCAGGGAATCGGCCAGGTGTTGGTTCCACCAACAACCAGCGAATTTGGAGTGATCAGCGATATCGATGACACCGTTGTTCAATCATTTGCCACCAATGTGCTCAAGATGGCGCGCTTGGTCTTTTTAGGCAATGCCTATACTCGGCTGCCCTTTGCGGGCATCGCAGCGTTTTACCGCGCTCTCGAAGCCGGGACGCAGGGAGCAGCCAATAATCCGATCTTTTATGTGTCGAGTAGCCCGTGGAACATGTACGATCTATTGACCGAATTTATGGATCTGCATGGATTGCCGCGCGGGCCACTCTTCTTACGCGATTATGACATCGAGCGCAAACGCTTGCTCAACTTCCGGTACCATGCCCCAAAGCTAGAGCGGATCCGCCAATTGCTCACCACCTATCCTCATCTGCCCTTTATCCTGATCGGCGACAGCGGACAAGAGGATCCCGAGCTCTATCACCAAGCCGTGAAAGAGTTCCCCGGCCAGATTCGAGCGATCTATATTCGAGATGTTTCGGCGGATCGGCGCGATGCCCAGATCCAAGCCTTGGCAAAGGCAACGCAGTCTGAAGGGGTCGAACTGCTCTTGGTACCCGACACGCTAAGCGCTGCGCAGCATGCTGCAACACAAGGCTGGATCGCCAGCAATTGGCTAGCTGAAATTGGCGAGGAGAAGCGCAAAGACGAAGCAGCTCCGACCGAGTTAGAGCAGTTGATCGAAGGAAGTTAACCACCGGGATGAGCAAACAGGTTGACTCCCTGTTTGCCTCTCTATTTGCTCTTGAGTGCCAACTAATCGCTCTCACCCAGCGTCTTACCCTTTCAGCTCTCCCATCATTCCATTCTCAAGCCCCAACCTTACAGTTTATGTTTCTATCCCCACCAACAGCCCCTAAAAAATACTTTCTACCGTACGCAGCTTAAACGCAAAGCTGACGCCCGGCTTATCTTTAGCCATCAATTACCCGGCATCTCGTAGATGACCAGAACGTAAATTGTAGCTGAAAGGCGTAGTAAACAGCGTATCATGCTTTTTTAGGATGTTCTTCAGGTCCATCAGAGCGAAAATTGGCCGTAACTTTCTAAGCGAGGCTCCGTCATCAGAAGTGGCTAAATTGTTAAATGCAATTTGGCTAGATTGTCTCTACCGAGTTTATCAGGTAAATTTCATATCAAATTTATCTCAGGAGCCTACAACATGACTGAATCCGTAAAGCTTAGCAAAAGCCAACTTGAGCTTCTTACTAAAAATGGCCAAATCAATGGATATAACGCCAGTGCAATGATTGGCCGCTGGCTCGAGGACGAATTCGGGGGGCTAGAAATTGATGCCCGCTCCGGCCTTTCGGTCGAAGCAATCCGTAGCCATGTGCAAGTGCTCGAAACTATCCTCAAAAGCCGTTAAATCCACTTACTTATAGGGCAATGCTTGGCCATTGCCCTCTTTATTTTTGTTTGATCACAGTGAGGCACTTCAGCTCACTGTGATCGCACCTTCCTCATATTACTAAACTCTTAGCTTACATTATTGACAACTTCCCATTTTCCTCAATAACCATATAATATAGTTAACGT
>CAZMRA010000070.1:10768-18405 GCA_964568485.1 uncultured Caldilineaceae bacterium
CCTTGGCATCCTGATCAACATCGCTATCTAAACCACCTCTTTATCAGGAGGAACCGCCATGCCTATTCGATGCTTTCTAAGTTCTCCGCTTTCAACCTTGGCTGAACAAAATCTCAATGCCACGATTGCCTCTATCATACGTAGTTGTGGGTACGACTGTTATGTACCCCAAGAGAATCTACCACCCGGAGGTGGAGCCTCACCGACAGCAGTTTTACAGCACAATATAGAGGCTGTAACGGCAAGCGATCTAATCCTAAGTGTATTGGATAAACCCGGTTCGGGTGTCGTCTTCGAGTTGGCGTATGCTTTTGCACTGCGTAAACCGATTGTGGTCTTTCGCAGCGACAAGCAAGATTATTTGGGGAAAGTGCTTGAAGGCTTTTGGTCGATTACACCAGCAACCTGCAAAGCAACTTCACTTGAAGAGTTGCGACAAATTTTGTTGCAACTGCAAACAGAAGAGCAATTTGCGTTAGCCGCGGCGGATTGACCGCAACGCATACCACGCAGCGCCATAAGCGGGATCTGTCGCTGTGGAGAGTTGCGCGTGCGGAAAGCGCGCCTGAACTTGGGCGATCACTTGTTCGCGCAATAGGCCAGCTTGCAGATTGCCCCCCGCAAACACCAGTGGAAAATCTGCAGCCAAATTCAATCCCTTAGCGACGGGAACAACCGCCTCAGCTAGGGCAACCGCGTGTTGGTTCACAATCTCGACAGCAACTGGATCTTGGTCGGTAGCACAGGCCAACACTAGGGGAGAGAGTTGAGCAAAGCGAGCCCACGCCAGATCGGCATAAGTCCAAGCGATCAGGTCCTGCGGCTGGGCAAGTTGCAAGTGCTCCAGAATTGCCGCAGTTAACGCAGTTGGCGGGGCGAGACCATCAGCGCTGCGAGTGATGGCTTGCAAAGCCGCCATTCCGAGCGCATAACCGCTCCCTTTTGCATCCAGCAAAGCTCCCCAGCCCCCAGAGCGCCGTCTTTCTCCTTGATGGTTCACCCCATAGACGATCATGCCTGTGCCGCTGATCATCACGACACCATACAATTCTCCCCGGTTGCCTGCTGCCAGCGCAATGAGCGCATCGTTCAGAATCTCGCTATGAACGCCGGGCAATAATTCGCTGAGCCACTTAGCCACCATCGCCCGCTCAGCAGGTCGGTCGACCCCAGCCATACCCACACAAATCGCGTCGATTTCAGCCACCGTACAATTGGCGCTCTGTAGTGCACCCTCAATCGCCAGCGCAAGGTGTTGGCGGGCCGCTTGCTCACCAACGCTATTACGATTGCTCGAAGCGCTATCACCCGTCCCAAGCAGATTGTCTGCCTCATCGAGTAAGATGCAATGGGTCTTGGTCCCGCCCCCATCCACTCCAAGAACCCGACGCGGGCGTTGAATATGCTCGCTCATGCTCAGCCACCACCTCTTTGGGCAACTTGCAGCAACAATTCTCGATAACGATCGCCAGGTGCGATCTCGCCTAGCACCACCGGACGGACAGCGCCAGTACAGGCGGGGATATTGCTGGCCCAGCCGTGTACGGCAAAATAGGCCAAGAGGGCAAAGGCAAATGCTTCTTTGGCATCAGCCTCATAGCCTAACAAGGCATGATCACATAGTTCAACCGGATAGCCTAGGGCCTGCTCCAAATGATGAGCCAAACGCTTGAGTAGCGTCGGATTGCGGCCACCACCACCACCAATGGCTACTTGGGCTACCGGCCCCGGCGCAAACCGGGCGTAGGCCTGTGCAATCGTACAAGCCGTCAATTCTGTCACGGTGGTGACAAAATCGACCGCAGATATGCCTTGGGCTTGGGCTGCGGCCCACCAAGCAGCAACCAGCGGTGCGCCAAACGCTTCACGGCCGGTGGTTTTGGGTGGTTCTTGCGCAAAATAGGGATGCTGCAACCAAGTAACCAACAACTCGGGGATCACCTGACCAGCCGCGGCCAATTGGCCATCCTGATCGTAGCGCCACTCACCATTAGTAGCTTGCGCGGCAGCCCAGTCGATCAAGGCATTACCAGGTCCTGTATCGAATGCCAACGGCGCAGCGTCAAGATCCGTCGGCGGCAAAAAGGTCACGTTGGCAATTCCGCCGATATTTTGCACAGCTCGCCAGCCACCTTCGAACCCGTTTAGCTTGGGGGGCGGCCGCAACAGATACCAATCGAAGGTAGAGACAAGCGGTGCGCCCTGACCACCCACGGCAACATCCGCAACACGAAAATTGCCGACTGTGGTGATGCCTGTTCGGGCAGCGATCAAGGCTGCAGGACCCAGTTGTAACGTACTGGTGACGCGCCCAGCAACCACATTGTGCCACAGCGTCTGCCCGTGACTGCCAATCAGATCAACATCAGCCGGGTCCAACCCAAGCTGAGCCAATACAGTGAGTGCGGCTTGAGCGAGGCCATCCGCAATCGCCACATTCAATTCGCTCCATGCCGCAGCGGGAGCAGCCTGTTCAAAATGAGCAAAAATCTGGGCCCGAACCTCATCCGTCCAGGGAACAACTCCAAAATGAAGAGGCCGCAGTTGTAGGCTATGCTCAGAATCAGGGTGGGCAGCGGGATGTCCGGTAATCTCGGCCAATGCGACATCGATGCCGTCGACCGAGGTGCCGCTCATCAAACCAAGGACTTTCATGGGCATCGGTAAGGTAGTTAGGGAAGTGGGAAGAATCGGTGGCTACAAGAATACAAAACCAGATGAGAAGAAGCAAACTCGGCACTGGGATCGGGTCAGCAGCAACAATATGCTGTCACGAATTACCCACAACGAACAAATTTATGTTCCAGTGGTGCAACTCGTGACCAGCAATTAGGCTGTTTCCTTAATTCCAATGCAGGTCTAAATGTTTAGACCAAGCGGGCATTGAGGATGATCTCGACGCTGCTCAGCGCCTTAGAAACAGGGCAACCTGCCTTGGCAGCGTTGGCATGTTCTTGGAAAGCGGCCTCGTCTAAATTAGGCACTTCGCCTTCGCAATCTAATTCAATCTTGGTGATCGCAGGCCCGGCTTCCAGATGCACTTTGGCGGTGGTTTGAATGCGGGTTGGGGTAAAACCGGCGCGGGTCAAAACCGCGGAGAGAAACATCGTAAAACAACCTGCATGGGCAGCACCGATCAATTCTTCCGGATTGGTGCCTTTCCCCTCTTCGAAGCGCGAGGCATATGTGTAGGGGCCTTCATAGAGACCACTGCCTAATTTTAAATTCCCTTGACCTTCTTTTAACGTACCTTGCCAAACTGCTTCAGCGCTACGCACTGCCATGAGTTTCTCCTTATGGTTTATGTGGTTCAATGTTAAATTGACTCTGAGCGAGCTCAGACAAAGTAGTAACTCTCTCAAAATCTTTGTGCTTGGTGGTTGTCCTACTGAAGAAGCCAGAGACCACAACCGATTTCGAGATGACTTCTAGCTTCAGATGCGCTGTTCGCGCCACCAGCATTGTACCATAACTCGCCCAGCATGAGGGATCTAGTTACGGTTGCGTGTTATTTTGCAAGGCGCCGATTTCATTCAGCAGTGTCTGAACCCCCGGCATACAGTTGCTTAGCTCGCCCGTACCTTGCTGGATCATCGCCATATCAGCATTGTTGATCGCGGTCTCTATGGTAAAAACCGCTGAGATACATTGCTGCGTAGCGCTAATTGAACGAATTTGTAAGTCATTCAATTCGGGCGGAGCACTGCCATTGAGTACCTCATTATAGTTTTGCCGCAGAATATCATGCTGCAAGCGCACTTGAAGTTGCCAATCCCCATTGCCCAATTGGGAATTTATAAGCATCCCATTCAATAAATTGAGCGCATTGTTAAAGTTAACCAATTGAGCGGTCAGAGCGTTTAAGAAAGAGATGGTTGGTGTAGGGCTAGGCTCCACCGGGACCGGTTGTGGTGGCAACTCCGGAGTAGGTTGGACTGGCGACTCTGGGAGTGGTTGCTCAACGATGGGTGTTGGCAGCTCGCTCGTTGGCTGGAGAATCGGCTCCACCACGGGCTCTGGAGTTGGCGTCGGTTCCGGGAGTGGCGATTCGACCAGTGGCGTTGGGGATGGTTCTGCCAGTGGTGAGATCACTTGCTGTGGCGAGTTTAGCGCCAGTGATGACAGCAATTGAACATTGGAAAAGATCAACAAACCAGCCAAACCAACAACGGTACAGAGCATGGCTAAAGTGCCAAACAGGGTTAAAGCACTAAAGAGGGCTAAGCCCAGCACAAACCGATCCAAGTTGTTTGGGTTGGAGTCGCGCAGCAGACGTTCACGCCGCCGTAATTCAAACATTCATCACTTCCCACTGCGGGCAAAACAAGTGGTTAAACATCCTGCGCAGAACTCACAGGCTAAGTCGCATGCTGCCAGTATAGCACACAGTCGACATGATCCTCTAACCCACCCCCTCCAACACAAGTTTGTGATTCTGGAAGGGTGAAGCGCCTTGACAGCCCAGGTTTGCAGCAAAGTATGATCTACGCTAAGCGACGGCGAACGGCTGCCGCATGCCCATCCAATCCTTCAGTCTGGGCGAGAATCTCAGCAGCGGGCCCAATGGCTTGTAGAGCTACTTCATTCAAACCAATCACGCTGACCAGCTTGACAAAATCCTGAACATTTACAGGGCTAGCAAAGCGTGCGGTCCCCCCAGTTGGCATGACATGGCTCGGTCCAGCCACATAATCGCCCAAGACCTCAAAGCTCCGCTCGCCCAAAAAGATGCCACCTGCATTTTGCACTTGCCCCAAATATTGCCAGGGCTCGGACACCAACAAGCAAAGGTGTTCAGGAGCATAGGCATTGGCCAAGTCAAATGCCTGCTGGAGCTATTCTGTGACTACAATCCCACTTGCCCGGCTTAATGAACCAGAGATGATGGACTGGCGATCCAACTCTTCAAGCTGACTCATAACAGCGGCCTGGACCTTTTCGGCCAAGCTGTGGCTGGGGGTAAGCAAAATGGCGCTTGCCAACACATCGTGCTCAGCCTGGGCCAACAAATCGGCGGCGGCCAGTTCCGGGTCGGCTTGCTCATCGGCAATGACCATTGTCTCGGTTGGGCCAGGCAGGCCATCAATCCCAACCAGGCCAAAGACTTGACGCTTGGCCAATGTAACAAAGAGGCTGCCAGGGCCACAGATCTTATCGACGGCGGCAATCGATTCCGTGCCAAATGCCAATGCACCAATCGCCTGGGCCCCACCAGCAACGTAGATCTTATCCACGCCTGCTAAGTCTGCGGCAACGATGATGGCAGGGTGAGGTAGGCCATCACTGCGCTGGGGTGGGGATATGATAGCGAGATGAGGGACACCAGCAACGCGTGCAGGGATAGCTGTCATCAATAACGAGCTGGGCAAGGGGGCTGTTCCACCAGGAATATAAATGCCGACGCGGCCAATCGGGCGAACCAGCTGACCAACGGTGCCCTCATGATCGTTATGAATCCAACTTAAAGCCGGCTGACGGCGGTGAAAGCGCTCGATCCGCTCGGCAGCTAATCTTAACGCCTCAACCACCGCTGGCGACACCTGCTCGTAGGCAGCGTCAATCTCTTGCCGCCCCAGCGACAAAGCCCGGGGGGTAACACCATCGAGCTTCTTGGTCCACTCGATCACAGCAGCATCCCCGCGCTGGCGGACATCGGCCAGAATCCGCCGAACCCCTTCATCGGGGCTAATTGGCTCGCCGAAGATTGCCTCATTCGCAGCCAGCAGCGCAGGTGGAATATTCACTTCGTCCCAAGCTACACGGCGCAAAATTGTTTCTTGCGCTGCTGCTGGATCCATAATTTTCATGCTTTACTCTCTCCCTTATCCTTGATATTGCATGGGCTGGCATTCCTCCCAGACCCTCCCCTAATCTACGGAACAAAACAATTAGATCCAAATACTGAGGCCACTCAATCAGCTTCAAGACTGCTTACTGGCAATCCGATCAAATTGTAAGCTCTCCGTAGTTCAAATGTAGGAGATTCATTGATTTGTTATGCTGCATATTTGAGACTTTCGATGTAAAATCGAATTGTTCATGAAGCTGACAGCGAGTGAAATGCAGAAAATGAGTTCTGGCGGCCTTCATCTAAAAAGATACTGACTGGCACAGTGTTTTTTTGAGGCCTAACCTTACATTTTTCTTAATATACCGCAGCCTATTTACTGATTCTAAGATAGCTCACAATAGACAACATTATTTAATAGGTAAAATTGGCCATTGCTCCTCTACCAACTTTGTGATTCAATGAGCATTGTGAATTACAGACGCCACTTATTCAGGATACCTTAAGTGTTCTCAGTATGATTGAATTAGTTCGTGAGGATAATGGTCTCTATTTACCCCGATACATTGCGGTGCCACCACATATCCACATCGCCCCCTCATCACCACATCAGGAATGTTCTGCGCCGATAACCGTGGGACTATAGCCGTCTAGATAACCCATTGGTTGTACTTAGATTATGGATGGTTGAGATAGTATTCAACCTCATTACCACCAAAAAAAGGGAATACTGCGAGGCCGGCAAGTCTTCAGCAGTATTCCCAATGGAAACAGACACCCATTGACTGGGAGCTTTTCGGCTCACATTTCAAAGGTGCTGCTATGTTTCATTCTAGCACGCTTTAGGAGCGGTGTAAAATGAATTTAATAGCTCCCCTTGCTTACTCCAGCTTACGTTGATGCCATTAGGCAAGGCTGGGGAATGCAGCGAGCTTCACCTACAAAATGTAATTAATTAGTAAGTTTAAGTACTTCTAGTGGAAAAACGAAGGATTTTCACTAATCTGACGATAAATACAAGTAGAGTGTTTTACAATTCAGTAAGGATTCTTGTGAGGCCGGCAAAATCTTCAGCAAGAATCTACAATTCATGCCTCAGATAGAAAACACCGAAGGTGTTCCTGCTGACGCTGAATTAGATGTGGAAACAGATCACTGTGGACTGGGGTTCCTAGCCCTTGCTCCCCATCGCTATCCTCCGGTGTGTAAGGGTCTAGGGAGTCTTCCTTGAATCTGTCAACAATTTTATATTCAACGCGTACGCTGTTTTTCTGTTTGGTTGTTGTGCTTGGCCTCCAGCCAACTCACATAGCGAGTGCGGCGACAGGCTGGTATGTGACTCCCACCGGCGCAGGGAGCCAGGATGGCCGATCTTGGCAAACTGCCTTTGGCTCAATCCAAGCAGCGTTGGATGTAGCGCAGCCGGGTGACACCATCTATTTGGGAATTGGCGATTACTTCGAATCGATTGAAAGCAAACGCCATGGCACGGCCAACGCTCCGATCAGCATTGTAGGATCACCCGGTGCAGTGCTGCGCGGGAGTACAATCCATAATCGCATCTTCCAAATTTTCCACGATTATTACCTACTCGACGGCTGGACGATCAATGGCTACGATGGCAGTGGCAATACCGCAAGCGATTATCGCGATAAGCTGCTATATGTCCACGGGCAGTCATCGGCCTATAACGGCGCAGTTCGGCGCGGCCCTGTGGGGCTCGAAGTCCGCAACATGACCTTCCTCAATGCGGGGGGCGAATGCATCCGACTCCGCTATTTTGTACAGTACGCCAATATTCATCACCATACTTTCTCAAATTGCGGGATCTACGATTTTCGCTTTAATG
>CAZMRA010000071.1:0-1072 GCA_964568485.1 uncultured Caldilineaceae bacterium
GACCAAGCTGCGCATAGACAGTGGCTGCCCCAATGATTGCCTCGCCGGAGCGGGGATAGGCTTGGCTGATATCATCGGCGATTGCTTGCGCATGATCTTCACGACCCAAAGCCAGCAGGGCACGTGCCTCCAGCACTTGGCTGGCGATGGTGGTGCTACGCCGCTGACGCCGTTCGATCACTTCCAGCGCGGTGGCGGGATTGCCCAAAAGTAATTGGGCGGTTGCCTGATAATCTAATAAAAAGAGGAGTGGTCCATGAACTGTGCGCAAGGCCTCAACCAGGGCCAGTTGTTCGGCGGGCGTACCCCAACTCTGCAGATAATCAAGCAGTTGATCTCGTAATTCGAGGGGTAGATTGGGAATTACCTCAAGCGTCAACTGCAATTGGCTCAGAATAGGGTTAGATTCGGAAAAAGAAGTCATGGTAACTCGTTTTGCTGAAACTAGCTAGCAGTCAACTCAAACCTGGGTGTGGTTTGTGCACGGCTGACAACCTAACTAGCAAAGTGTAGAGATTCGAAATGGTACTAAGATGGACTTATGGTATCACACACTGTTCTACATTCTACCAGTGTTGTCAACCTGTTGCCAGAATTTTTTGACGGGTAACTCACGCTCCCCTATAATCGCTTGAACGCAACCCAGCTATTGATGACTCGCCAGTGAAAACAGGTGGATTTCCGCGCCGGGATGATGGCACCTCGGGTGTCATAACAATAGGCATTGCACATGTTGGGCAGAGCTGGGCGCGTCGGAGCGTTACGAGCAATGCCTCAATCGTTTCTGTGGTAACTTTTCCGCAACATTGGTGTTGATCTCCTAGAACGACAGGTGTTGGCGGCTGCCGCCCTATCTCCCTGACAGGCCAGGAAAGTGAGTAAGCAGTATGACGCGAGTTTTTATTACCGGCATGGGGGCTTTAACCCCTATTGGCAATGATGTCCAGACCTTCTGGCAAAATTTAGTGGCTGGAAAGTCCGGTGCCGGTCGCATTACTCTTTTTGATACCAAAGATATGCCCTACAACATTGGGTGCGAAGTCAAAAACTTTGATCCACAAGATTATATGGA
>CAZMRA010000071.1:1082-13288 GCA_964568485.1 uncultured Caldilineaceae bacterium
GGATCGCAAAGTGGCACGCCGCATCGCCCGTTCGACCCAGTTTGCCATTGCCGTTGCCCGCCAAGCCCTGCAAGATGCCAACCTGACGATCAACGAGGAGAATCGTGACAATGTTGGCGTATTGATGGCAACCGGTGGTGGTGGCATTAATGAATTAGAATATGCTACCGAAGAAATGGTCGATAAAGGCTGGCGGTCGGTTGGCCCCTTTGTTGTGCCCTCCGCTATGGCAAATGCCGTCAGTTGCTTGGTTTCAATCGAAACCGGTGCACGCGGCCCAGTGATGACCAGCACCGCAGCGTGCGCCAGTGGTCATTATTCGATCATTGAAGGCTACCACTTTTTGCAACGAGGTGAAGCCGATGTGATCATCGCAGGCGGGACCGAATCCACCATTTCGATGTTGACGATGTCGGCCTTTGGGCGGATGGGGCCCCTCTCGACCCGCACTGAGGATCCAGAACGAGCGTGCCGGCCGTTCTCGGTCGACCGCGATGGCTTTGTTGCTGGTGAAGGTGCATGTGCAGTGATTTTGGAGACGGAAGAACATGCTCTCCGACGTGGTGCACGCATCTATGGGGAAGTGTTGGGCGGCCGTCTAACTGGCGATGCCTTCCACATCACCGCTCCGGATCCCGATGGCGATGGCGCGGCTCGGGCCTTAACCGGCGCGCTCAAAAATGCAAAACTTCAACCCGCCGATATTGACCTAGTCTTCGCGCATGGTACGGGCACCCAATTAAATGATGCTGGTGAGACCAAAGCGCTCAAACGAGCGTTTGGCGAACATATTTACGATATGCAAATTACCAGCATTAAGAGCATGGTTGGCCATGCGCTCGGTGCTGCTGGAGCCCAGTCCGCGGTGGCAGCTGTTTGTAGTCTGCGTGAAGGCGTGGTTCCGCCGACGATCAACTACACGCCCGATCCAGAATTGGATATTCCGATTGTGGGCAATGTTGCCCAGACCTGCGATGCGCGCTATGCGATCATCAACGCGTTTGGGTTTGGCGGTCAGAATGTGGTCGCTGTATTAGGACGGGTCAATGAAGATGGTTCCGCCGTTTAGTATCCAGCTTGAACCTGGTCGCGGTACCCAACTAGCCCTGTGAAACTAAGTACAGAATTTTAGGCTAGTAAACAGAGAGCATCCGCACTAGGTGGCCCGCAAGCATGATTTGCCCGCCCCTTTTCCGAGGTTATCTATCTTGGGAGGGGCGGCATGTAAGCCCCATCTCCTCCTACGTTTGATGGGAGACGATAGCACAACCGCTTGCTCCCACTCCAAGGATGAATTACCCCAACTTGGGAGACAAAGACCCCTTATCGATTCGCGCTACTGCCACAAAAATTACAGCTCCAGCTTGCGACTTTTCTGCAACCTCATCTATAGTAGATGTTATGCAAGTGAAGTCGAGCCCCAGAGAAGTTAGGTTCTTATTAGCAACCTGATTGCTTTGGTCGTCTGTCGCCATTGGTAGTACCCATCATCATCCAGAGCCAAGTTTATGGATTCACGAGGAACTGATAGCGAGGTCGAAACTTTGGTGAAGCGTTGTCTGCAGGGCGACGCCAATGCCTGGGGAGAATTGGTGACCCGGTATGCTCCGCTTGTGCATACTGTTGCCCGCCGCGCCGGACTCACTACGGCCGAAATCGAGGATGTGGGCCAGGAAGTCTTTTTGGCATTGGCTCAAGGGTTAGAGCGGATTGTCGAACCGGCCCGCCTTCCATCCTGGCTGATCACCACTACGCGGCGATTTAGTTGGCGGGCTCTGTATGCGCGCCGCCAGGAACAGCCGGGCGCTGAGGCCGATCTCAATGATGGGGAATTTACCCAGTCGGCCAGGATGTTAGTCGCTGCTACGCCTACGTTGCAAGACTTCCTCAACGAGTGGCAACGCCAAGAGATCATTGGGCAAGCGATGACGCGGCTCAACCAGCGCTGCCGTGATCTATTGACCTTGATCTTCCTAGATGAAACCGAGCCCTCCTATGCGGACATCAGTCAGCGCTTGAACCTGCCTAAAGGGAGTATTGGGCCGATGCGCAATCGCTGTTTACAACAGTTGCGCCAATACTTAGCTTTGGAAGAGGCTGCGAGAGATAGCTGATTTGGCTAAAATGAGCCAAGTAGAACAAATGGCTCAAGGTTCTTATTTTTATGTATTTTTTTTCCATGTTTCCTTCACTTTAACATTATGTCATTGGGATTGCCCCCGGGCGCTGGCACAGAAATTTATGCATCATTGGGCTTGGACGTTTAGGGCAAGCCAAAGGCTAGGTAATTACGGCCTTAAGGTTCGGGAGAAAAGTCGATGAGCCACTGGAATGAAGAGCAGATCACCGCTTATGTGTTCGACCATACAGTGCCTGATCCATCCACAGCTGATCATTTAGCCTCCTGTCAGTATTGTCAGGCTCAAGTGGCCGAGTGGCAACTACTCGCGGCTGACCTCGGCGCGTATGTGCAAAGTCAGCCTAGCCCAACCGCCCTACAACAATACAAGGCTGCTTTTGAGCATCTCCAAACTTCTTCATCACCGCTCCAAAAAATTGTCGAATGGCTGCAGCTAGACTTGCTTTGGGATGGCCGGCAATATAGCCCGCAAGGAGTGCGTGGTCCAGCACGGTTTGCCTATCGGCTTTTTTATGCCACTAATCGGGTGGAAATTGATGTGATGGTTACCCCGCGTCCGATCGGCTTGGATGTTGAGGGGGAAGTGCTGCCCACCCAGCTCAGTGATGATCTTCCGCCGATGATGATGCTCTTCGAAAATAGCGGAGATCCATCGACAGTCTATACTGCGGAAAGCAGTCCACAAGGTCGATTCCGCCTGGAAGGGATTCAACCTGGTAACTATACGCTCTGGCTGACGCCCCCAGCTGGCGCCGTCTTGGCTCTTGAAGGTTTTGAATTGCGATGAGTGGCTTGACCCCCCCTCCCGCGAGTGAATTGGATGCAGACTTCTTGGCACAGCTTGCTGAACTGCCTGTGCCGGATGCTTTGTCTCAGCTATTCTCGCAAGATTTAGCGCATCCGGACACTGTTGTAACGCTAGCGACTGCAGCCTTAGAGGCGGTGGAGAGTAATCCAGACCATGCTCGCCAGTGGCTCGATATTGGTAGCGCACTCAGGTTGCGTCTGGCCGACAATGCCACTGGACAAGGCCATTTGGATTACGCGCAAGCACGCTTTTACGCCCAGCGTGGGCAGTGGGGGTTGGCTGAGGCGGCCATTCGGGCTGCTCAGCAGGCTTGGCAAGCACCGGAAGATCAGGTTTGGCTTGCCCGTACCTACTTGGGGTTGACCCAAATTCTGACAATGCAAGGCCGCTATGACGAAGCTGAAACGACATCCCAACAAGCCATCACCCACTGGGAAGCTTTGGCCGCGACTGAGCCAGCTTTCAATTTGCAGTTGATTAATGCTGTGCGCAATCGGGCAAATTTACTAAGTTTTCAAGAGCGGCATGTGGCTGCTCTGACCGAATATGAGCGAGCTCGCCAGCTTGTGGATGATCAAATCGCAGCCAATGCTGATCAACCTGAATTGCTGGAAGAATTGAATTATCTCCTGGCCCAAATCCACTTCAATCAGGCTGTGGCCTACCTCTATTTGGATCGAGTGTTTGAAGCTGAAGCTGTCCTCCAAGATGCAGCCAGCCGCTTTGAACAGGTGGGTGATCTGCTCTACCGAGGGCGCACTCGCAGCAATCTGGGGAGCCTCTATCTTCAGACAGGGCGCTATTCTGCCGCGCTGAGCCAATTTGACAGCGCAGCACGCGACTTGATCGGGGATGAAGTACTCACGCCCGATATCGATGCCGACCGCTTGCGTTTGGCAGATATCCTCTTGTTGGATCGAGCTAGTGTCTATTTGGCGCTGAATCTGTTGCCTGAAGCGGCGCTCGCCTTGGGCCATTGTGAAACCCTTTTCCGCACGGCCAATCAACCGCTTGAATTAGGCCAAACCTTGTTGAGTTTAGGCACGCTCCATCTGCGCAACGGTGCCTTGGCAGAAGCCGAAGCTGCCTTACAGGAGGCCGAGCGACTTTTTCGTGGGTTGAATAATCACTTTTGGCTGAATCGATCCCTGGTTGCGCTCGCTGCTATGTTGTATCAACAAGGCGAAGTGACGGAGGCAGCCACCAGGCTCGATCAATTGCTGACGCAGTTCCAAAGTGGGACTGATGTTGTTACCTGGGACACCGCCTCGCTGATTGACGCTCAGATTCTACGTTTGCGTTTGCATCTGGAGCACCAAGAAGTAGAAGCAGCCCGGACATTGGGTTATGCGGCAGCTACGCGATTGGGCATCTCGCTGCGTGATCCTGCTGAGGTTGCAACTGCCGAGTTGAATTGGCCACAGTTGGTGATGCGGCTGCAACATGCTTTGGGGCAATTGGAGCGCAGTGCAGGCAATCCTCAACGCGCCCAGGCCCATTTGCGCGCTGCAATCAGCTTGTTGGAGCGCCAACGCAGCTCGTTGCCCGTCGAAGAGATCCGTACAGCCTTTTTGGATGACAAAAGCTCCCTGTATAGCGACCTGGTTATGAGCTTGCTGGAGGATCCGGAGGCGGATGGGGTGGTGGTCGCCTTTGCGATGGTGGAGCGAGCACGTTCACGTGCCTTGCTCGAGCGGCTATTGGTCACTATCTCCGGCGAGGTAACCGACGAGGCAGACGCAGTTGCTCAGCGCCGGGCAGAATTGGAGCAACAACTCAAGCTGCTTCACAATCGGCTTTTGGGGGAAAGTGGCAGCCGGTATGTTCAGCCTGAAGTCAACGAGGCAATTCGTACCTATGAAGCTGCACTCGAACAACTAGCCTGGCAACGTCCCCATAATTTGCCCGAAGCCGAACCGGTGGATCTGCCGGCCTTGCAGCAGGCCTTGGCGGATGACCAACAAGCTGTTGTCTATTACATCGCTGAACAGGAAGTGATGGCTTTCGTTGTCACTCGCAGTGATGTACAGCTCTTCCGCCGACTCTGTAGCCAATCTCAGCTAGAGGAGGCTGCTAGCGAATGGCAATTCCAACTGGGGCGCGCGGAGCTCAGTCCGGCTCAGTTTGCTCGTCATGCGGAACGATTTGAACGGGGCTGGCGTGCAGCATTGGCGCGGTTGTATCAATTATTGATCGAGCCATTGCGGGTCGCTCTACACGCTCCCCGCTTGTTGATCATTCCTTACGGTGTCTTGCATCTGTTGCCTTTTCATGCTTTTTACCAAGGTTCTGACCCCCTATTAACTTGGTTTGAGTGCACCTACGCTGCAAGCGCGAGTCTGGCAGTTCGTACCTTAACGCAACCGCAATGTGCTGATACCTATCAGACTTGGTCGGGGTTGGCCTTGACCGACTCGGCGATTCCTGGGGCTCGCCAGGAGGTACAAATGGCAGCAGCCCATTTTGCTCAACATCAGCTTTATCTCGACGAGCAAGCGGATTGGGCAGGACTTCAAGCCGCGGCTCGCCAGAGCGACATTTTGCATATTGCTACCCACGGCCTCTTTCGCCCCGATAATCCTTTCTTTTCGATGCTTAAGTTGGCTGATGGCTGGATTGATGTCCGGGCGCTTTATCGTCTGCCGCTCGCTGCCCGCATGGTCATCTTAAGTGCTTGTGAGAGTGGTGCAAGCCAAGTGCGTGGTGGTGATGAAGTGATTGGCTTGGCCCGTGGTTTTCTGGCCCATGGGATTCAAACCTTGCTCGTTAGCCTCTGGAATGTGCACGACGCTAGCTCAACTTTGTTGATGGAGCAGTTTTATACCCATTTGACCGCAACCGTAAACCCAGTTCGCCCGGCCGCTGCCTTGCGCGCTGCGCAACAGGTTGCGCAACAAAGTGGCTTACATCCCTATTTTTGGGCGCCTTATTTGATCATCGGCGCTTGAATTCCTCTTTTGTCCTATTCTAGTTTCCTCTTTGTTCAAGTGATTTTAAGTCATTTGTACTTTGCTCCATCCTTGTTTACAATTCCGATAAGTAGCAATACGCCTAAGCGGGTTGACTCAAATTGATCTTGTTGGGATAAGCATCACGAACGGTCAATAATCAAGCGTACAGGCCAGGCAGATCCTGGCAATGCCTTTGCCTGTACTGATTCATGCAAGCAGGCTACGCGTGCCCGTGCGATGATTGGGTAAGACCCATGTACGCACAGAGCGTATCTTGATTAGTCGTGTGTTTGGCCGACTTGACAACAGTCATCTCGAATGCCGTTACAAATATCCTGGGAGAGAGAAGGAGGCAACACACGCTCGTGTGATTGCCATGCTGCGTTAACTGAAACTATTTGGGGTTACTTGATAAAAAAACAACAGTTTACATAATCGGAGGAAATGAGGATTCGTAAGCAAATTGTAAGAATAAATTGAGATTTTTTCTGGTATAATCACAAGAACGAATATTTTTCTATAAAGTGTTCCCATTGACCAGCAAATGGGCTCAATGGGATGTAGGTAAAGTATCAACTGTAAGACCGTTGTGAGTGCGAGAGAATGGAGATCTGCACATGCGCCGTTTTCGATCCCGGGCTATGAACCGCTTCTGGAACATTGCCAGCCACTGTTTTCTGTCGGCTTTAGTCATAATACCATTCCTCCTATTTCCCCAAGCTAGTCGGGCTCAGGAACTGGAACCACCGGACCAAGAGCGGGAACAACTCTTAGTGATGGAGGATGTTCCAACATTGAATCCGTTGCCGTCGCTAGAAGGCTTGCCTTCCGTGGAAGAAGTCTTAGCCATGAGCGAGGGCGAGGTGCAAGCCAGCTTATTGGGCTTGGGTGGGCGCACAGGAACCCTTCGCGGCCTCTTGCGGGCAATCCCGTTGTTGGGGCTAGGCTATCTAGGGGTCCAGACCGATCTATCTAATACGAAACTGGTATTGGTATTAGATCTCGGTGTTTTGAATGATGGAATTTTACCGCTCAGTTCGTGGGTACGAGTTAAAACTACCCTGAACCTGTTGGGGATTACCATTGCTACCCAAGTTGAGCTCGATGATTATGAGCCTGGGCAAGTCGTCGTTCGGTTGGCCAATGGGGTCAGTCCGTCGACCATTGCTAAGCGGTACAATATTAAAGCCAAAGAGACTTGGCTTGCTTCGGGGAACATTCATCTCTTCTTAACGCCCAGCCCAGAGGCCGACCTTAACTGGCTCATCAATCTCATGACGCTGGATCCGGATATTATCTGGGCAGAGCTCAACTACATTGGCACCCCACTTGATGGCAACCCTTACCGTAGTTGGGGCTGGGGGGGCAAAGATCCTCAGAATTACGTAAATCAGAGTGCCTTTAATCAGGTAAATGTCATTCCTGCGTTACAGCAGTATGATGGTACCGGCGTAACCATCGCCGTGCTTGATACCGGCATCGACCGCAATCATCCCGCTTTGGCAGGGCGTTGGTTGCCTGGCTATGATATGGTTGCTGACGATCCTCATCCTCAAGATGAAGGCTCCGGATTGGCTTGGGGCCATGGCACCCATATCGCGGGGATCATTGCCCAGATCGCTCCCGCCAGTAAGATTTTGCCTGTCCGTGTCTTGGATACCAATGGCCGCGGGAACACCTTCACCCTGGCTTATGCCATCGAATGGGCGGTCAACCAAGGAGCAGATGTAATCAATCTCAGCTTGGGTACACCGTATGATTCGAAGATTTTGCGTGAAACAATTGCTTGGGCCCAAACTCAGGGAGTTTCCTTGGTGGCAGCAGCAGGGAATAGCAATAGCAATAAAATCCAGTATCCAGCGGGTTATCCCGGGGTTCTGAGCGTGACTGCGGTCACCGAAAGTGGTACCAAAGCAGAATTCGCTAATTATGGTAACTGGATCAAGTTGTCGACGCCGGGTGTAGGTATTGTTTCGACCATTGTGGGGCCGAATGGTAGTGGTTATGCCACCTGGAGTGGAACGTCGATGGCGACCCCATTCGTCAGTGGCGCGCTTGCCCTAGCTTTGCACCAAGCGCCAGAGCGCACGCCTGCTGAATTGCGTCAACTGCTGACCAGCCATGTGCAGAATCTGAACACTACCAATCCTCAATTTGCGAATCAGCTCGGCGGCTTGTTGGATGTGGCTTCGGCGTTGGTCGGTGCTGGTAGTGTAACCTCGTCTGAGCAAACGACAGTCAATACAATGATCTTCTTGCCTTTCGCCATGAGCACGCCATAATTTTGTTGCGAGAAGCTTTTGATTGACCTAAAAGGCGGCCAAGGTAATGCTGGCCGCCTTTTTTGTTGATCTGAATGAGAGCTTGGACTAAGTAGCTTGGAAGAGCTTTGGCCAAGGCTGATTGCTATCAGCCATGGCCAAAGGTTGCGAGCGGAATAGAGACGAGTTGCCTGTTTCTCAAAACTTCTCTGTCGAATACCTAGCGGGGTTAAGCTGGCTCGAAACGCTGGCGCACCACTGGTGGTGAGGTAGGACCTGGGCTACCGCCGGCTGGCTCTGGTGTAATTCCCATCGAATCTAGTCCATCAAGTGGTTCGTCAATGGGAAAGATCAGCATGCCAGTGCCGTCGGTATCCACGGTAAACATGCCACCGCTCCGGCGAACACCATTACGCGTCAACCATAATTGATAGACTCGATCGGCCGTCAGGACAGGGAAGGATTGGGCGTATAAAATTGCCACCCGCATATCTGGATCCCAGACAATTTCAGCGCGGGCGTTGCTATCCGCCTGTGCTGCGGGCAATTCGATCGCCTGGCGCCTTTCTGAAGCCAACAGGACATTGATCGTTTCCGCCTGCTGGGCCTGCCAGCGAGTATATTCACTCAATTCATGATACTGAGTTCTTAGTTGTGAAACCTGCTGCAGCCAATAGAGATTGAGCGCGAGTAATAGGAGAATTACCGCCGCAACGCCAACGGTAGCGCTGCGCCAGCCACGCAACCACCAGAGAAAATCTCGAACCAGCGTGTGACTAGTAGGGCCAACGTGGAGTCGTTCCACTAATCGTTGCTCAAGCTGGGCTGGTGGGGATTGTGGCGGCACATCCGTGAGCAAGGCTGTTGTGAGTGCCGTTGCCGCGGCCAAAGCCTGGATGGCTTCTGGGCAATCGGCTAAGTGCTCCATGAAGAATCGCTGCTCATCTGGATCGGCCGCGCCGATGCTAACCGCCGGAATCAAAGCCATTAAGGTGGCACAGAGATCAGCTGGCTGTTCAGATTGTTGGTTGAGCGGCTCATTGCCGGGGTTAGGCAACTGCTGGTTGTTCATACGAATTTAAGACTAACTCACTATCTTCATAATTTCTTCATAACCGCGTTTTCATAGATCTAAACGCAGTTTTGCTGGGTTATAGATTTATATGGCGCTGGAAATTCCTCACCAAACCAATGGAAGCACACTCGGGGTCGAAAGCTGTACCATGTTTAAGGCGCACGGTCTTGCTCCGTGGGGGGATGCATGGCCTTTTCCCAAAGCGTACGCAGCTTGATCAACCCAGAGCGCAAACGAGTTTTGACAGTACCCAATGGCAGACGCAGATTTTCTGACAATTCGCTATGCGTGTAGCCCTGATAAAAAGCCAGCTCGATCAGTTGTCGTTGTTCGGGTGGTAATTCTCGCAGGAGCGAATTGAGCACCTGTCCATCATACCAACTATGTTCACGATCAGCCCGGGTATTGGCGATCTGGTCAGTCTGTTCTAGCTGGTGCGTCTGTTGATGGCGCTCTTTGCGGAGCCGGTCAATCGCTGCATTGCGCGTAATGGTCAGCAGCCAGCTACTCAATTGCCCGAGCGCAGGATTCCAGCGTTCCGGCATCTGCCAGAGTTTGAGGAAAACATCCTGCGTGATCTCTTCGGCTAAGCCTGAATCTTGCAGGACGCGTAAAGCCAAGCCGTAAACCGCGGCGCCATAGATGCGGTACAGTTCGATCAGAGCACTTTGATCTTGACGGCGTATCCGCTCGACCAAGTGATTATCTGTTTGTGTGCTTTGCTGACGATTCTTGCGGGCCATGCGGTATCATCGCTGGTGCTTTGGCTTGGTAGGCGAAGCTTGTATTGGGTGGGCAGTGTATCATTACACCCCTGCTTGGTCAATGTCTCAATATCAATGCCTGCTTTCAGCTACGCCCCCGAAATAGACCTTTTGAAGGCTCTTTGGTAAACTTCATCCAGAGTGTGCGTCCCCTTCTGGCGCCAATACCGAGTAGTCAGCACAGTGGTTCCGCTGGCGCTTTCGTGAACTGCTTTTGGCTGTCCGGTATGTAACTACGCCATGAAACTGACCTCATGAACAAACGATTTTCATCACTCTTGCACTGCCTGAATGGGTTGAGAGAAAAGGAATCAGTTTCCTATTGCAGGCAGGCATGAGCACCATGTTGGATAAAGCAGGATGACAACTCCCTTGAGCTTACAAAATCAAGTGGCCCTTGTGACAGGGGCGAGTCGCGGATTGGGGCTGGCTGTGGCCGAAGAATTGAGCCGCGTCGGTACCAAAGTGGTGATGGTGGCCCGCTCAGCCGAGCGATTGGCCGCTGTCGCTGAAGAATTGACCGCTGCTGGAGGCCAGGTGTTGGCTATACCCGCCGACGTTAGCGATTTGACGCAAGCCCAGCAGGTCGTGGCAGAGGCCGTGGCTCACTTTGGCCGGCTCGATATTTTGGTCAACAATGCCGCGATCATTGGACCCATTGATAAAGTCCACCTGGCCGATCCCATAGCGTGGACCAATGCCCTGCAGATCAATTTGTTTGGTCCTTTTTATTTGATCCAACAAAGCTTGCCCACCATGCTGGCCCAGGGCAGTGGCCGCATCATCAACGTGAGTAGTGGGCTGTCTTCGCATCCATACACGGGATTTAGTGCTTATGGTGCATCCAAAGCTGGGGTTGATCAGTTGACACGCATCCTGGCCTTGGAGTTGACTGGCAGTGGCGTCACCGCCAATTCTGTCTACCCCGGCATGATCAGCACCGACATGCAATCCGAAATCCGCCAAGTGAATGCTGAAGAGCGCCAGCTTGATCTCTCCATGTTTCGCCAAGCCGAAGCCGCTGGACAACTGATCTCGGCGGCCACTGCTGCGCGGCGCATCCTCTGGCTAGCTGGCCCGTGGAGTCAGGGCCGCAACGGCGAAATTTTTACGTTCCGCGACTCAACTTGGCTGACGCAAGTCGAGCAGGATTTGGTATAGGTAGGGCTCAAAGACGTGCTGCGAGTGATGCACACATATTCAATACTTCTGAAACCAGCCCAATGAATTCCTTGATACGCCCATGAGCCTGCTGTTGGCGCCTGCACCGATATTGGAACGCTTGCCCATTGATGTGCGCGGCGGAGTTCACTTGAATCTGCTAGCACCCAATTCGGCTACGTTTGTCTTTTATGCGCCGTTCAAGCCATTTGTCAGCTTGGTCGGCGACTTTAATGACTGGGATACGCGGACCAACCCCATGCAGACTGATGGCAATGGGCTCTGGTGGACAACCATTCCCCAGCCTGGCCCAGCTCGCTATGGCTTTTATGTCGCGCTCGATGAACAATCGCATTGTTGGGTTGGCGATCCATATGCTACTCGAGTAGATTGGCAGGGCGCAGTGCCCTGGGGAGTGACGCCCTGCACCACGACGTTTGCTTGGCAAGATCAAGCTTGGCGCACGCCAGCCTTGCGTGACTTGGTGATCTACGAACTCTGCGTACGCGATTTTGCCGGGTATTGGCAAGCCAATGAACCTTGTTATGGCAACTTTGAAGAACTAATTCACTATATTCCGTACTTGGTCGAATTGGGCATCAACGCAGTCGAACTGATGCCCATTCACGCCTTTCTTGGTGAATCGAGCTGGGGATATAACCCCATCTTTTATTTTGCCGTCGCCAATACCTATGGCTCGCCTGAAATGGTGAAGCGCTTTATCAATGAATGTCACCGGCAGGGTATTGCGGTGATCCTCGATGTGGCCTTCAATCACACCAGCGGCGAACATCCCTACTATCAGATCTACCCGCCACTTTACAGTGCCCAAGGTGAGCGTTTGACCGACTGGAATCCCTTTTTTCACCATACGCCGTCTGCGATCAATATGTGGGGCGGGGTAGACTGGGATCATTTTGCACCTGAAACTACACGCTATTTTCAAGATGTTGTGCGCTTTTGGCTCCAGGAGTATCATTTAGATGGCTTTCGCTTTGACTGGGTCGGTGGGGTAGAGTATGACAGCAACAATCAGCTGCAGCCGG
>CAZMRA010000071.1:13298-18391 GCA_964568485.1 uncultured Caldilineaceae bacterium
TTTAACCCCTATCATGGCATCAGTGCCATTGCTTGGGCGGCTCGCCAAGCCAAGCCCGATTGCGTGTTGATCGGAGAGTTCTGGTCGCTAGAAGGGACAAACCCAGAGAAGACCGGCGCCAAGTTGGTGGCTGAAACTGAGCTGGATGCCGTGTGGCATGGTGATTTCCACCATATCCTAGATGATGTGCTCAATCAGCGCTGGCAATGGGAGCAGCGCGATCTGCTGCGGGCATTGGCTGGATTTCGCGAGGTAGGCTTCACTGCCGCTGATCAGACGGTTGTTTATTCGTGTAGCCACGATGAGGTGCGACCGGAGCACGAGATCAAATATTATACGTGGCCCCACATTCAGCGGCCTGCGGGGATGAATGTAGCGGCATTAGCGTTAGCCAAAGGGTTGTTGGGCCTAGTGGCGGTATTTGTCTCACCCGGTGTACCGATGATCTACGCCGGGCAGGAATTCGGCGAAGATGCCCCGCGGACCATCGACTTTCAGCCGATCCACTGGGGGCGATTGTTACAGGCTGCACACGCCACTCATCGTCAAGTCGTGGCACGTCTCATTGCTGCCCGCCGGGCGCACCCAGCATTGCGCAGTGATCATCTGGAATTTTATGCAGATGACTTTGTGCACGAACATCTTGTACGCTGCAAACGGTGGTCGGCAAATGGGCTTGATTACGTGACCGCCGCGCTCAATTTCGGTCACCATGAACGCGTGACCGAGCTAGAAATACCTTGGGGTGGGCGCTGGTATGATGTGATTCATGATCGAGAGTATCTACTGCAAGCGGGTAAATTGACCATCAATTTGGCCCCGTGGGATACGATTCTGCTCATCCATCGCTGAGCTGGATTGTAACTGGATTGTGCAAGTAGTAGAATATACTCGTAAGGCCGCTACAGTTTGTTATCCGCAGATGTTGTGCTATCCCTATATGAGGCCCACCTGCGGAAGCCGCCATTATCCATGAACGTTCTTATCGATTGCTTGGCCAATTATTGGAGGTGATCCTATATGTATGTTCTGACACTTCCCCGCTCGACCATTGGCAAAAAGGTCATTATGGCCGTGACGGGGCTAATCTATGTGGGGTACGTTGTAGTCCACATGTATGGCAACCTCAAAGTCTTTTTGGGGAGCATCTATTTTAACGAATACGCTGAGGGCCTGCGCTCCCTGGGTGCGCCGCTCTTAGGGCATCTACACTTCTTGCTGATTGCGCGTATCGTTTTGGTGGCAGCATTAGTGTTGCATGTATGGTCGGCCTGGTCGCTGACCCGCCAAGCGCAACGCGCTCGACCAAGCGCTTACGCCGTAAAAAAGAGTGTCCATGCGAATGCTGCCTCTTTGTCGATGCGCTGGGGTGGGCTAGCCCTGTTGCTCTTCATTATCTATCACCTTGCCCACCTGACTTGGGGTACCCCAGGTATTCACAACGAATTTGTTCGGGGTGATGCCTACTCCAATCTGGTTCGAGGTTTGAGCAACCCCATTGCCAGTTTGGTCTACTCCGTTGGCATGATTGCACTCGGCTTTCATCTCTACCACGGGGCATGGAGCATGTTCCAGACCTTGGGGCTGAATACTGATAGCACGGAAAAGCCAATTCGGGCACTGGCGATTGCATTGGCGGTGGTTGTGCCTGTTGGGTTTATTGCCGTTCCGATTGCGATCTGGTTGGGGTTGGTGACATTGTAATCAGCACGAAATCTGGTTGTTCACCTGCGTAATCCAGCGTGAGCAATGGGATTCGGTATAAGGAGATAGAACGAATGACGACAACGACAGATCGGGGAGTGAGCGTGCAAACAATGCCCACCTTCACCGAAGGAACCTTGGACGCCAAAATTCCTTCTGGCCCGATTGAAGAAAAGTGGGAAAAACATAAATTTGATATGCGTTTGGTCAACCCGGCCAATCGCCGCAAATTTTCGGTGATTGTGGTTGGTAGTGGTCTCGGTGGTGCAGCGGCGGCGGCCTCGCTGGGCGAACTGGGCTACAACGTCCAATGCTTTTGTTATCAAGATAGCCCACGCCGGGCGCACAGTGTTGCGGCCCAGGGTGGTATCAACGCTGCCAAGAACTACCGCAACGACGGCGACAGCGTCTTCCGACTTTTTTATGACACGGTCAAGGGTGGCGACTACCGGGCTCGCGAAGCCAATGTCTATCGATTGGCCGAATTGAGTGTCAACATTATTGATCAATGTGTGGCGCAGGGTGTGCCCTTTGCCCGTGAATACGGCGGTCTGCTCGACAATCGCTCCTTTGGTGGCGCGCAGGTTTCGCGAACCTTCTATGCCCGGGGACAGACGGGGCAGCAATTGCTGCTCGGGGCATACCAGGCGTTGTCACGCCAGATTTCTACCGGCCAGGTTAAGATGTTCCCCCGCCGGGAAATGTTGGATCTGGTAGTGATCGATGGGCGAGCACGCGGGATCATCGTCCGCAACTTGGTCAATGGTGAAATCGAGTCGTATGTGGCCGATGCGGTGGTGTTGGCGACCGGTGGCTATAGCAACGTCTTTTATCTCTCGACCAATGCCAAAGGCTCGAACGCCACGGCCATCTGGCGAGCCTACAAGCGCGGCGCCTATTTCGCCAATCCCTGCTTTACGCAGATCCACCCCACTTGTATCCCTGTCTCGGGTGAGCATCAATCCAAACTCACCCTCATGAGCGAGTCGCTGCGCAACGATGGTCGCATCTGGGTACCGCGTAACCCCAATGACAAACGCAGCCCGGGTGATATTCCCGAATCTGAGCGCTACTATTATCTGGAAGAGCGCTATCCCAGCTTTGGTAACCTGGTCCCGCGCGATGTGGCCTCACGCGCTGCCAAGTTGGTGGTCGATCAGGGCATGGGCGTGGGCGAATTAAAGAATGGGGTCTATCTGGATTTTTCCAGCGCCATTCAACGCCTCGGTGCTAATGTGATTGCCGATCGCTATGGCAATCTTTTTGATATGTACACCAACATCACTGGCGAAGATCCCTATAAAGTGCCGATGCGCATCTATCCGGCGCTTCACTACACCATGGGTGGTCTCTGGGTTGACTACAATCTCATGAGCACCATTCCTGGTCTATTTGTCTTGGGCGAAGCGAATTTCTCCGACCATGGGGCCAATCGCTTAGGTGCCAGCGCGCTGATGCAAGGGTTAGCCGATGGCTATTTCATCATCCCGAATACGATCGGCAATTATTTGGCCCAGGTCAAACAGGACAAGGTCACTACCGAACATGAGGCTTTCCGCGCAGTCGGCAGTGAGGTCTCCCAAGGGGTAAAGCGGCTGTTGGACATCAATGGCAAACGCTCTGTTGACTCCTTCCACCGCGAGTTGGGTAAGATCATGTGGGAGCATTGTGGTATGGCTCGCTCGCAAGAAAGCTTGGAAACCGCACTGCAGTTGATTCCCCAACTACGAGCGGAATTCTGGGAGAATGTCGATATCCCAGGTAGTGGCAACGATTTGAATCAGGAGTTGGAAAAAGCTGGACGCGTGGCCGATTTCTTGGAATTAGGCGAATTATTGTGCATCGACGCACTGCACCGCAACGAATCCTGCGGTGGTCACTTCCGCGTGGAATATCAAACCCCGGATGGTGAAGCCCAGCGCGATGACGAAAATTTTGCCTATGTCGCGGCTTGGCAATATAGCGGGAACAATAGCCAACCCATTCTGAACAAAGAGCCGCTATCTTTCGAACATGTCAAGCTTTCGCAGCGAAGTTACAAATAACCGCCACGATGCGGCGCAGGGCGTCAGTACAGCTGAGTAGCGCACCTGTGCAGCCAATATACGCGTACAAAGGTAGAGACGATGAAGATAAAACTCCGGGTTTGGCGTCAGAAAGGGAATAACCAACAGGGCCGCCTGGTTGATTATACATTAGATGATGTCAGCCCTGATATGTCCTTTCTGGAGATGTTAGACGTTCTGAATGAGCAGTTGATCCAAGCGGGCGAAGAGCCAGTCGCTTTTGATCATGACTGTCGTGAAGGCATCTGTGGCTCTTGCGGTTTGATGATCAACGGCGTTGCGCATGGGCCGAAAAAGGCCGTCACGGCTTGCCAACTGCACATGCGTACCTTTAAGGATGGGGACACCATTGTCGTAGAGCCCTGGCGAGCGAGCGCCTTCCCGATCATCAAAGATCTGGTGGTGGATCGCGGCGCCTTCGATCGCATTATTCAAGCGGGCGGGTATATTTCCGTGCCCACTGGCAGTGCTCCCGATGCCAACACGTTGCCTATCCCCAAAGATGATGCTGACCTGGCGATGGATGCCGCCCAATGTATTGCCTGTGGCGCTTGTGTCGCGGCCTGTCCGAATGGCTCGGCGATGCTCTTCACCGCTGCCAAAGCCGGTCACTTGGCGTTGTTGCCCCAGGGGCAAGCCGAACGCTACCGCCGCGCTGTGCGCATGGTCAATCAACATGATGCGGAGGGGTTTGGTGGCTGCACAAACATTGGCGAATGTGAAGCTGTTTGCCCCAAAGAGATCAGCATCGACTTTATTGGGCTACTCAATCGGGACTTCCTGCGCGGTACGCTGACCGGCGCTGCCGAGCCGAAGAAACGCCGCTCCGATGGCGTTTGAGCGAGCAAACCGATAAGGCTGCAACCGCGGACAGTAACCAGCAGTTGATCATTACCGCCCGCGGTTGCGCAAGGGCAACCCCCAAAACTAGCCCATTAAATTCGTCAGTATATTCAGTTTATTCTGAAATAAATTTGACGAACGATTTGTTCTCAAACTACAATAGCGCGCGGCGCTTGCGTGCCTTTGTGATAAGGATTTGCGCTTTCATTAACCAAATTTCACTTCCGGTTGCAATGGCTTAGCAACTGCGCACCACAGTCTCTGTCCAGTGGGATCTCCCAACAGAGACTTTTTGTTGCTTTCGGCAGCCTTTTCTTGGAGACTGCAACCATCAGGCAACTTACATACGCCACATGATTCTTCAAGAGGAAACGTTTTTTGGCCGATGACTTTCATGCAGGTTTGTGTAAGTCCTCAATTATTTTGGGTAGCCCTGCGCTACTGAATCAATCTTATTAAGAGCTTTTTGTGAGCATGCAA
>CAZMRA010000072.1:0-18178 GCA_964568485.1 uncultured Caldilineaceae bacterium
GCAACCATCAAGTAAAGCTGCGTTACGTGGGGCGCCCCCGGCGAGCCAGCCCGGCCGAAGGTTCATCGGCGTGTCATCAAATCAACCAAGCGCGTATCATCAAACAAGCATTTGAACCAACCCCAAATGCCTAAGTAGGCTGAAAACTAGGAGTCGCACATGGCCATTGAAATCAAAGTGCCCGAAATGGGCGAATCGGTAGTCGAAGCGACCGTAGCTCGTTGGATGAAGCAGCCAGGTGATGCGGTAAAGGCGGGCGAGCCGGTGGTCGAGCTAGAGACCGATAAGGTAAATATAGAGGTGGCCGCCGAAGCCGATGGGGTGATCGGTGAAATCCTTCAAGGTGAAGGGGCTGATGTCAAGATCGGAGAGGTGTTGGCGACGATCGAGGCGGGCGCTGGGGCGAGTAATGGCAAAGCCACCCAGACACAGGCCGCCCCCGAAGCTGAACCGCAAACTGAGTCGCGGGCGGCAGTGGACGCTGCCGAACGGGAGCCGAGTGCGGCTGAACCAGTAGCGACGCCCGTTGCGAAACGTCTCGCAGCCGAATCGGGTGTGGATCTGAGTGCGGTGACCCCAACCTCACCTAGTGGGCGGGTCACCAAGAATGATGTTGAGAAATTTCTACGTGGGCAAGTGGAAGCGCCAGTTGCCGCACCCAGCGAGCCTGCCCCGGCCCCCGTGCCCGCCCCACCGGCCGAGCCGAAGGCAGCACCGAGCAGTACCCCAGCGGCTGACCCACGCGGCGAAACGCGCGAGCGCATGTCACGCCGGCGCCGTACCATTGCCGAGCGTCTGGTCGAGGCGCAGCACACGGCGGCCATGCTCACGACCTTCAATGAGGTCGATCTCAGCGCGGTGATGGATCTGCGCAAACGGCGTAACGAGCAATTCGAGAAGCGCCATGGCGTCAAGCTGGGCTTTATGTCCGTCTTTGTCAAGGCTTCGATCGGCGCACTGAAGGCTTTCCGCGCACTCAATGCCGAAATCCAAGGACAAGACATCGTTTATAAACATTATTATGATATTGGCATCGCCGTCGGCGCAGAAGAGGGCTTGGTCGTGCCGGTTTTGCGCAATGCTGATCGCATGTCCTTTGCCGAGATCGAACTGGCGATCAAAGCGCTGGCGATCAAAGCACGCGACAATACCCTCTCGATAGAAGATCTGCGCGGGGGCACCTTTACCATCACCAATGGTGGCGTCTTTGGCTCGCTACTCAGCACTCCGATCCTCAATCCGCCCCAAGTGGCCATTTTGGGGATGCACAAAATCCAAGAACGCCCGGTCGCGATCAACGGTGAAGTGGTCATCCGCCCGATGATGTACGTTGCCCTGAGCTATGATCATCGCATTGTCGATGGCCGCGAAGCGGTGCAATTTTTGGTAAAGGTCAAAGAATTGATCGAAGACCCCGAAACGTTGTTGTTAGAAGGATAAAAAATAGGGTGCAGACTCCTCAAGGGTCCTGCACCCTATTTGCTAACTTCTGATTTCAGCTGTCGCTGGATGACAGTTGAATCTACAGACTAACTCCCGCTCCCCTTCTCGACAAACCCGTAGGCTCGCGATACCAAATAGAGCGGCCGATTTTTCACCTCGTCGTAGATCCGCCCCAGATATTCGCCGATGATGCCCAAAAAGATCAGCTGAATGCCGCCCAATAGCAGTACACTCACCAGCGTGGTGGCTTGCCCCTCAAAGAAGGAATTCCCCGCCAAACGCAAGATAATCGTCAAGATGATGCTGACCAGACTCAGCGCAGCTAAGCTGAAGCCGAAATAGGTCGCTAGACGCAAGGGTAAATAGCTAAAACTGGTGACCGCCACCAGCGCCAAGCGCACCATCTTCTTGAGCGGATATTTGGTCTCGCCAGCAAAGCGTTCGGCGCGTTCATACTCAACCGGGATCTGCTTAAAGCCGACCCAACTGCTCAAGCCGCGCATAAAGCGATGTTTTTCACGCAGCTGACGCATGGCTAAGACGACGCGACGGTCCATCAAGCGGAAATCGCCAGCGTCCAAAGGGATATCAACATCGGACAGGCGTTGTAACAGGCGATAGAACAACGAAGCCGTGACCAGTTTGAACCAAGTTTCGCCTTGACGCTGCGTGCGCACAGCATAGACGACCTCGTAGCCAGCCCGCCACTGTTCGATCATGCGCAGAACCACCTCGGGTGGATCTTGCAGATCCGCGTCCATGATGATGACAGCATCCCCTTCGGCAAAATCGGTGCCCGCGGTAATGGCAATCTGATGGCCGAAATTGCGGCTAAAATCCAATACCTTGACGCGCGGGTCGCGCTGGTGCAGCTCGAGCAGTAGCTCCAGCGAGCGGTCACGGCTGCCATCATTGACGCAGATCAACTCCCAAGAATCGTCCACCTGTTCCATCGTCGCAACGATGCGGCGGTACAACTCCGGGATAACCATCTCTTCATTCCAAATTGGTACAACAAGGGAAAAATGTGGGCGCTGCCCACCAGCCAGCTCTGTTTCTGTCATAGCAGTAATTGACAATAGATACGAGCCCCATTCTGAATGTGGGTGTGGTGTCCGAATTGAGCCCTGCCTCCATAAAGTTGGGCACAGAATTTCAGTCTGGAAACAATCTATAGTGTGCCTTGCTTACGAACTTTTGGCAACAAATTAGAGAGGAAAGAGAGGGTTGCAAACAGTTGACGAGAGTAGTGGCCGATGTTAGACTTGCCGCTATGAAGACGATATCACCTTTCTCTCTTGGGGCCCGGATCGAATTGGCTGGGAGTCAACCTTTTTTCCTTCAGTATGCCGGAGATTCATTGGCCACAAGTTTGCCTTTGGCTGGTTTCCGCCAGAAGCGTCTGCTCTTTGGTGAATTGACCGCCCCCGAGCAAGTTCATGTCTACAGTGCCGAGTGCCGGGCTGGAGAGCGGATCCGCGTGCAGATGTTGGCCCCGGTTCTGGCCCATGAAGCTGCCGTGACCCCAGCAGTGGCGGTGGTCGCTCAAAGTTTACCCTACAGCGCGGATGTGCGGAAGCTGCCTTTTGAGTTACCGGCTGGGTTTAGCGCCGTAGTGGCTCCTCCACCGGGTGAGTTGATGACCCCGATGCAGGATCTGCTGACCGGTGCAACTTACTATCCCGGCCCATCGATCGACACCCGCACCTTGGTCGGTGGCCGATGTTATTTGGTCGTTTGGAATCCCCAAGGCCAGATTGGCAAGTATGTCTTGCAAACGGGCTATGGCTGGCCGCTCCGGTGGCGGTATTGGCTTCAACTCCCCTACTACTGGTGGCAGATTCGCGGCTGGTTTGGCCTGAGTCGCCGTAGTGGGTATGCAGTACTCGCTGCTTTGGCCCTGGGGATTGTCCTGGCGGCCTGGCGGCTTGGGAAACGCTCCGCCCCTCCTACACCACCCTCCACTCCCTAAATACTTAAATGTCGCGGCGCCTGAAGCGACGAGCGTTGCTGCGCGCTCGTCATCAGTGCGGGCATTCGATTTGCTCACTCTCTGCAATTTTTTTGGATATTGGTCTTAACTTTGCGCTGAAGTATGGTAAGCAAAATTTAAGAGAATCTTCAATCTGTCTGTCGACAGCCCATAGTGAGTATGCTATACTAGAATATGCTACTCAAGTTTGTCGCAGCAGCGTAGCCCCAACTCTGTACAACATAAGCTCTGTACCCAATAATATAGACACCTCTAGCGTTCCCAAAACACTGTATTTGTTCGTCCAACCTCGGAATCTATTGGAATTGCTCAATGGAGGTCACATGTGCCGGTCTGAGCAGAGACAAAGTCGGCTCAAGCGAGTCATTGCATTCACTTTGGTGATTGCTTTCCTCAGCCAGTCATTTGCTATTTTGCCAACCCAAGCTGCCCCAGTAAGTGCCCCTGTGCAGCAGGACAAAAGCCCAGGGCGCCCTACCGTGGATCCTGCAACTTTAGAACCCGCTCAAGCCGTTCTTTTGGATAAGAATAAAGAGTCCACCATGCTCAGCGCGGCGGGGGCCGATACTGCTGTAGATACCTACATTGTTGTATTGGAAGGGGCGGCTTTGGCCAGTTATCAGGGAGGTGTCGCCGGATTGGCGGCCACCAGCCCCAAAGTAACGGGCCAGCGGAAATTGAATGCCCGCAGCGCTGAAAGTGCCGCCTATTTGAACTATCTGCAGCAGCAACAAGCAGATTTTATCACCCGGGCTGAACGTACTCTGGGCCGTCCGCTCGATATCCTCTATCAATATCGGGCCACGCTGAATGGTTTTGCTGCTAAGATGACGGCTGCCGAGGCCGTGGCCTTGGCGAAATTACCCGGCGTCCGCTTTGTCGAAAAAGAGCGGATCTATGAATTGCACACCGATGCCGGTCCAGTTTGGAGTGGGGCGGCTGACATCTGGGCTGGAAATTTGGGGCTCAGCGCCACCCAAGGGGAAGGGATCATTATCGGTGTGATTGACACCGGGATCGACCCCTGGAATCCCTCCTTTGCTGCTACTGGGGGTGATGGTTATACCCATAGCAACCCGCGCGGCGAAGGGAACTATGTGGGGGTTTGTGACCCAACAAACACTGCACCGCCTCCCGGTGTTCTGCCATACGATCCCACCTTCCCTTGCAATTCCAAGTTAATTGGCGCTTGGGGCTATACCTCAATTCCCGGTACCCCGCGCGATAGCAATGGCCATGGTTCGCACACGGCCAGCACCGCTGCCGGCAATGTAGTGAATGAGCCAAACGTGGTCACGCCGACCGGCACTTATACGGTGGAGCGGATTTCCGGCGTAGCCCCGCATGCCAACATCATTGCCTATGCGGCTTGCTGCACGGGCTCGGCGCTCCAAGCTGCACGTGACCAAGCGTTGCTAGACGGGGTGGATATCATCAACTACTCAATCGGTGCCGACTCACCCACGCCTGACCCCTATAACGATGTCGAAGCCCTCTCTTGGTTGGCTTTGCGCGATGCGGGGATCTTCGTGGCAACTTCGGCAGGCAATTCTGGTCCTGGGATCAGCACCGTAGGCTCACCGGCCGACTTGCCTTGGTTGACGGTTGTCGGTGCCAATAGCCATAATCGGGCCTTTCTCAGCACGCTTTCCCTGAGTGACGGTACAAATCCATCCCTGGAACTGAGCGGTTTGGCCCTTGCTGCCGGTTATGGTCCGGCACCGGTTGTCTTTGCCAAAGACTTTGTGGTCGCGCCTGCCACGCCAGATGACGCTCGCTTGTGCGGACCTGATGCCTTCCCACCGGGTACGTTTAACGGGGAAATTGTGATCTGTGAACGTGGTGTCTATGGCCGGGTAGCCAAGGGCGAGAGTGTCAAAGCGGGCGGTGCCGGTGGGATGATCTTGGCCCAGCCGGCAGAGTTCGGTGGTGGTCCCGGTTCACTCGTGGCTGATACCCACGTCTTGCCTGCTGTGCACATCGACTATTACACCTATCAACAGTTGTTGGGCTATTTTGCTTCGGCAGCTGGCCCAGTGACGGGCACACTTTCCGGCGGGGTCGAGAGTTATCCGCCCGGCTATGAAAATGTCATGGCTGAATTTAGTTCGCGCGGACCTAATCTTGGTGTGTTCCGTGATTTGATCGTGCCGAGCGTCACGGCGCCCGGGCGGTCGATCTTAGCTGCGTACCATCAGGGAGCCGCGGACGGCGAATACACCTACAATGTAATTGGTGGGACCTCCATGTCCAGCCCCCATGTCGCCGGCGCTGGAGCATTGTTAAAAGCTTTGCACCCAGATTGGACACCAGCCGAGATCCAATCGGCCTTGATGACCACGGCTCGCACCGATATTCGCAACGACGATGGGGTAAATCCGGCAACGCCTTTTGCACAAGGGTCGGGCCATATTGACATTGCGCAGGCCGCGCGTGCAGGTCTGGTCTTGGATGTGACCACCGCTGATTTCCTGGCGGCTAATCCAGCCGAGGGCGGCGAGCATAGTGAACTTAACCTGGCTAGCTTGGCCGAATCTCAATGTCTACTGGTCTGTCGCTGGACACGGACTGTCCGTAGCACGTTGGATGTTCCTGAAACGTGGACGGTTGGCGCTACCACGTCGGCTGGCCTGCTGATCACGGCTGAGCCTAGCCAATTCACCTTGGAACCAGGTGCAACACAGGTGATCACAGTCACGGTGGATGCTACTGCCGCTACCTTAAATCAATGGGTGTTTGGTGAAGTCCAACTGACCCCGGCTGGTGATACCCCACCTGCGCATTTCCCGGTGGCGGTCTCGGCAACGCCTAGCCTTCTGCCCGAATCGGTCACGATCCCGACCCGCCGTAATGCTGGTTCGCATCTGGTGACTGGTCTACAAGCCATTGAGATCACGGATCTGACTGTGACGGTACACGGCTTGGCTACCGGGGAATCCGCCGAATTGGCATTGGGCCAAGACCCCACCAATGGCGATCCGTATGACAACATCAATGATGGCACGGTTTCAGTGACGCTGATCGACGTGCCTGCCGATTCATTGCGCCTCTTTGCGAATATTCTCAATTCCACCTCGTACGACTTAGATCTCTTTGTTGGTACAGGCAGTGAACCAAGTGCAGCGACCGAAGTCTGTTTCAGTGCCTCGCCAAGCTGGATGGAGTCCTGCGTGATCGACAATCCGGAGCCTGGCACCTGGTGGATTTTGGTGCAGAACTGGGAAGCCTCGGAATTTGCGCCGGACTCTGTTTCGTTGTCCTATGGCCTGGTGGCTGGTGACAGCGGCAATTTGTGGGCCGAAGGTCCAACTGCGGTTCCTGCAGGTACACCTTTTGATCTGCGAATCTATTGGGATGTGCCTACGCTCCAAGAGGGCCAAGTTCTATATGGCGCGCTGGGCCTTGGTACCGATCCGGCTAACCCCAATAATCTTGGGATGATTTTTGTCAACCTCGATCGCTACTCGGATGATGTTGTTAAGTTCTTGAACCAACCGGTCGCGGTACCAGGTGAGACCCTCGGGTACGAGATTTACATCCTGCCCAATGTAACACCGGAAGATCTGACGTACACTATCACCGATGTGTTGCCTGCTGGGTTGACGTATGTGCCCGGTTCGCTTGTAGCTAGTAGCGGTCAGGCCTCGGTCGAAGGGAACACCATTACCTGGACCGGGGTCATGACATCATCTGCACACTTTGAAGGTGGGTATGAGATCGTCTCCAACCAGACTGATCCTTTCTGTAGCTTGCCTGTCGGCTCCGGCGCTGGGTACTTTGACCTCGAGACCAACGTTGGTTTTACAACCGATCCCTCGCTCTTTGGTGATACGATCTTCTTCGGCTATGGGAGCTATGCAAATACCGACTTCTATGGCACGAAGCGAACTGGCGCACCGCTCTTTACAGATGATGGGATTGTGCTCTTTGGCCCATACGCAGGTACACCTTGGGTGAACCAACACTTGCCCGACCCAGCCCTACCCAATGGTTTGCTGGCCCCATACTGGCGTGATATGGAGATCGTCTATGATGCCGCGACGAATAAAGGGGTAACCGCGGCCTCAATTGCCGGCCTCTTCTGGATGGTGGAGTTCGACGACATCCAAGTCTATGGCGACGAAACCAAGACATTGGACTTCCAAGTACTCTCTTGGTACGACAGTGTGGCAGCGGCGGGGGTATACGACGCTTACTTCGCCTTCGACAATGTCAACATAGGCGATACGCTCGGCACCATCGGTGTTGAGAATGACGATGGGAGTCTCGGTACTCAATTCTCGTTCAACGACTTCACACCGACCAATGGGCTCGTCCTCTGTCTGGATTACATCGGGCTGCAAGAAGTGCGCATTGCCTTTGACGTTACCGTAGATCCGGCGCTTCAGGCGGGAATCTTGGTCAACGAAGCTGTCCACAACACCGATAACCCCGGCAGCAAACCTGCGGTTGCTAGCACAGCATTGGAAATTGTGCGCAATGATGTGCTCTTCCTGAGCTTGAGTGGCAGTGAACGCATCGATGGCCTTTCGATCCGCGATGAAGATATTGTGGCCTACGATACCCTCACTAAGACCTGGTCGAAATACTTCGATGGTTCGGATGTTGGTCTGGCCGACAACGACATTGGTGATTTCCACATCGATGAGAATGGGGATATCTATCTGACCTTCACCAAGTCCCAGAATATGCGGCGAGAACAGCGCTTCGACGGCCCCGAGCGGATCGACGAGCACAATGTCTATCGCTTTATTCCCACTTCGTTGGGCGAGCGAACTGCAGGCCGGTTCGAACTCTATTTCGACGGCTCGGATGTTGGCTTGACTACCTCTGGTGAGGATATTGATGCGCTGTTCATCTACCCACAGTATGGGTTTGGTGACCTCTTGGCACTCAGCACGCGTGGCTCGTATCGTGTGCCGTACGTCGAGGGCGAAACCCTACGCGGCAAAGATGAGGATATCCTCTTGTTTGGAGCATTCTCGCTGGGTGAAGATACGTCGGGTGATTGGATTCTGTGGTTGCGTGGCGCTGATGAAGGGCTAACCCGCTCCAGTGAAGATATCCGCGCCATCTGGTTCAACCATCACAACGAGTTGCTGCTCTCCACAGTTGGCAAGTTTAGCGTGGCTGGCTTAGAAGGAGATGGCCGCGATATTATCAAGTGCACGTACGCAGGGACTGACGAACCGCCATTCTGCAATTTCTCGCTTGTGTTCGATGGCTCCAGCCTCGGGCTCAAGAAAGACATTGATGGCTTCACCTTTGGTTCACTTCCAGTCACTGGTGCGTCGATCACGACCTCGGATCCGGAGGACACGCACGACGAGAGCCAGCCCGAGTTGAATGAAGATCTAGAAGATGATGTTCTCGACGAGGATGAAATCTTCGACGAGAGCGAAGGTGGCAGCCAAGCGCCGCTGCATCTGCCGCTGATTGGCAAGTAACCCGAGCGCAACTGAGGAGATAGGATGATGGTGCAGTGCTTCCATCACCTATCTCAATAGAATTTGTTTTTGGTTAGCAACACGCTTCGTAGACGCGAAGCGTGTTGTTTTGCTATGTGGGGCTGGTACTCTACACAAAACGAGGTTGCGTGCCCTGGATTCCGTATCCCAGGATTTATCAAGCGTTGCCTCTCCCATGCTATAATGGCCCGTATGCGAATCATTCTTTATCTGGGCAAGGGCGGGGTCGGTAAAACGACCGTTGCCGCAGCTTCTGCCCTCCACAGCGCCGAATTAGGTTATCGTACTCTAGTCGTGAGCACGGATATCGCTCACAGCTTGGCCGATAGCCTCAATACTGAGCTCACCAGCGAACCGCGCGAAGTCGCGCCCAATTTGTTTGCACAGGAGATCAACGTCCTCGAGGAGATCCGCCAACACTGGGGTGAAATGCAAGGCTATGTTGGGCAACTGTTGCGCAAACAAGGCATGAGCAAGGCCATTGCCGAGGAATTGGCGATTATCCCAGGGATGGAAGAGATCGTCAGCTTGTTGCATATCCATCGCCAGGCTGAAAGCGGCGAGTTCGACCGCGTGGTGGTCGATGCCGCGCCGACGGGCGAAACCATGCGTCTGCTCACTTTGCCGGAAAGCTTTCAGTGGTATGTGGGGCGTCTGACCGGCTGGGGCGAAGGCACGCTCGGCTTGATGGGAGGCGTGATCCGGCGCTTGATCCCTGAAAAGGATGTGATCGGCGGTTTGGGCCAGTTGGTGACAGGCGTCAAAGCCCTGCAGAAGGTACTGCTCGATCCAGCCACGACCAGTTATCGGGTCGTCCTCAACCCCGAAAAGATGGTGATCAAAGAAGGTGCCCGCGCCATCAGTTATCTGTCGCTCTTTGGTTACCCGGTGGATGCTGTGGTCGTCAACCGCATTCTGCCCGGTCTCCAGCGAGTGGGCTTAGGGGAAGTGGTGGTGAACGAACCCAGCGCCGATCCTTACTTGCAGGGCTTGCAGCAGATCCAAGCCCGCTATTTGGGCGAGATCGAACGTGATTTTCATCCGTTGCCCATCTTGCGCGCCGGTTGGGCTGATCATGAGATGGTGGGGTTGGAGCGATTGCGCACATTGGCCGCTACGCTCTTCGCCGAGCGCGACCCCGGTGAGATCCTCTTTGTCGGCCAGGCCCAGACGATCAGCGAAGATGGCTCCGATTATCTGCTGCGCTTGCCCTTACCCCACGTGGAATTGAACAAGGTCAAGCTCACCAAACGGGGTGATGAATTATTCGTTTCCATTGGCAATTTTAAGCGCGAGCTACTATTGCCATCTGTATTGGCGCAACGTAGTGTCAGCTCTGCGCTCTTTATTGATGGCGTTTTGCAAATCCGGTTTCCGCCACAGGCGGCTTAATCTCTCTTCGAACCCTGGACAAAACCCGTGATCCACTTTCTTGGCAATTCGCTTTCTCTGGGTCTTGGCGCATTGGTCGGCAACCAGATCAGCTTGCGGGTAGCCTGCCATCGCCAGCCTTACCCCATGCCTCATCAATTTGCGGCGGCGTTGGACCATCCGTGGCGGCTGAAGTATCGCCAGCCCGCCGAGGATGTTGGTGTCTATGGCGTCGCTCCCGGTCTGCACGTGCTCGATCTTGGGTGCGGTAGCGGGCTCTATACAGTGGAGTTGGCGCGCCGCGTCGGTGATAATGGGCGTGTCTATGCGGTGGATCTACAAGCACCTCTGGTGGAACAGGCCCGTCAACGCGTGGCACAAGCTGGGTTGAGCCAGCAGGTTGATTTTCATTGTGCTGGTGCTTATCGGTTGCCCCTGCCGGATGCCAGCATCGATTTGGCCTTGTTGATCGCCACACTGCCCCAGATCCCCAATAAGCTGTTGGCATTGGCAGAATTGAGCCGTGTGCTCAAGCCCGATGGTCGAATGGTGATTAGTGAAGAGTTGCCTGATCCCGCCTATGCGCCCCCGCCCATGACGCGACGCTGGCTGACCGAAGCCGGTTTTCGGATCGGTGGGCAGATGGGCAATTGGTTTTGTTACCATGTGGTCGCGTTTAACCAGCCCTGAACGGGCACATCTCTTTGGAACCCGCCTTCCTGCAGTACACAGAACGCTATGATAGAGTTTCAGCCAGACCTGTCGCTCCCATATCTTACGGCAGAGTTACCGGGCATCGGTGGCCAGCTGCGTGCCACTCCCGAGCATTTTGTCGTTGAAGAAGTCCCTCTCTATCTTCCCGAAGGGGAAGGGCCACACCTTTATATCAACTTGACCAAGGTTGGGATGACGACCAAGGAGGTGCAACGGCGTCTCGAACAGTTGGTTGGTGGTCGGAGTGGTGCTGTCGGGTATGCGGGCCTCAAAGACAAACATGCCCGGACTACCCAAACCTTTAGCATCAATCTGGAACAGACACCGCCCTTTGATGAGGCTGAATTGGGCAAGCGCATCACCGAGACGTTGCCGGTAACGGTTAACTGGCTGAATCGGCATCGCAATAAATTGCGTGCTGGCCATCTGCTGGGCAATCGCTTTACCATCACGATCAGTGGGTTGACGTTGCCTGCCGAGGAGATCCTCTCTCGGGTGACGGCAATCCAGCAGCGTGTGCAGGCCGTTGGTTTGCCCAACTTCTTTGGTGTGCAGCGCTTTGGTATCGATGGCATGAATGTGGCAAAGGGGCGGGCCATCTTATTGGGGCAACATCGTGAGCGTGATCGCTGGTTACACCGCTTCTTGTTGTCGAGCTATCAGAGTTATCTCTGCAACCGTTATCTCGCGGCTCGGTTGAACATGGGGGCATTTGAGCGGATCTTGCCTGGGGATGTTGCCAAAAAGATGGATAGTGGCGGCATGTTTGATGTGACTGAGCCCGCCGTAGATCAGCTTCGCTATGCCGCTCATGAGATCAGCTTCACCGCCCCGATCTATGGGCCCAAAATGTGGGCTGCCCAAGCGGAGGCCGGAGACTTAGAGGCGCAAATCCTTGCCGAGGCGGGGATAACGCTAGCGGATTTTCAGCGGGCCAAAGTTGATGGGGGGCGGCGATTGGGGCGCTTATTGTTGCCTGATCTGCAATTCCAACTTGGAGAAGCGGATGGCGCATTGGCATTAGAGGCGCGCTTCTTCTTGCCCAAAGGCGCCTTCGCTACCACAGTCATGCGTGAATTGATGAAATCCCCCGCCAATGAGCCCGAGCTGCCCGAGATGGACAGTGACGAATAGCGCGTACTGAGAGAGGGGCTTGCTGATTCCGCGACGATGAAGAACCTATCCGGCAGATGCTTGTGTTCCCAGAACTCGGTCTTTGGTTCATTTTGGTATACGTTGACGGATAGACCCTACGTGCAGCGCGACGCCAACGGCGTCGGCAGGAGAAGTTGACAACAATCATGGAGATGCCACTCTTCCCGCTGAATAACGTCGTCTTGTTTCCGGGGATGGTCTTGCCGCTGCATATCTTTGAAATGCGCTATCGCGAGATGATCAATCGCTGCATCAAAGAGCAACTGCCCTTTGGTGTTTTGTTGATCGAAGAAGGGCATGAAGTCGGTGGAGAAGCCAAACCGTACATGGTGGGGACCGCCGCCCGGATTGTGCGGGTGGAACGCATGGATGATGGCCGGATGAATATTACCACGGTCGGTACCCAGCGTTTTCGGGTCAAGCAGCTGCATCATCACGAAAGCTACCTGACTGGTACAGTCGAGCATTTGCCCTTTGTCAACGGCAGTACCAAGGTGGCTGAGCAATTAGCGCATCGTGTACGCCCCTATTTGTTGGAATATGTCGAGTTGCTGAGCAAGGCTACCCGCCAGCAGCTAAAATTGGATCGGCTACCGGAAGATGCAACCACGTTGGCCTTCATGGTTGCAATCGCCATGCAAGTTAACCACGACGACAAACAGGACCTGCTCGCGCTGCCCGGTATCCCCGAAATGTTGGCCCGGGAACTTCATCTGCTTTCGCGCGAGAATCTCCTGATGCAATACATGCTGGATACGCACGCCGACATCTTAGAGATGTGTATGGGGCCCACGGGTTGCATTTTGCCCAATTGATGCTGGGTAGTGGCCCAAACTCGGCTCTCTGAAGCTAGACTTATCTGTTCATCATTCGCCTCCAAATTTGCCATCATCAACAAGCCATGGTATACTAGAGGCTCCTTGGGGGATTAGCTCAGCTGGCTAGAGCGCAGCGTTGACATCGCTGAGGTCAGTGGTTCAAGCCCACTATCTCCCACACAAATTCAACACGTTGAGCAGGACAAATAGGGCAAGCCTCTTTCCTGGCAGAGAGTGGTGGTCACCGGCTGAAAGCCGCCACAGGAACGGCTCACCTGAAACCACCTGTGAGTGGACATGCGAAGGTCTTCTCAAAAGTGCCTGTAGATCAATTGGCTTTGAGAGGGTTCTAGTGGGTTCCGGGTCGCACCGTTATCTGCGCCACAAGTGGCTTATGTCAGTTACTGGCTAAGCAACATGGGTGGAACCACGAAGTTAGCTTCGTCCCATGAGGGCGAGGCTTTTTTTATTGGTTGCGTAGAATTGTGCTAGCACCTCTGCTGCGACCGGATACTTTCTCTGGCTTCTCAACCAACAGTCTGGCCCAACTTGAGCACTATGCCGAAGGCGGTGTCTGATGCAAGAGCAAGCTCATAATGTATTCCTTCACAAGGCGATTGCTGCGTTGCAGGCCGAGCCGCAGCGCTTGGTCGATCTCTGCATCGCGGTGCAACAGATCGCTGCCCCGACGGGTTCAGAGCATCAGCGCGCGGCTTGGGTGGCTGAACGCTTTGCGCAGCTCAACTTGGCGGATGTGCTCTTGGACGACTTGCCCAATGTCTATGCGCGTATTCCCGGCCAGCGACCAGGGCCCGCCCTCTTGATTAGTGCCCATACTGATACGGTCTTTCCCTTTGAGACCGACCTGGCAATCCAGGTAGATGAGGCCCAGCAGCGAATTTATGGGCCCGGCCTTGGTGATAATTCGGTTGGGGTGGCTAGCCTATTGGCATTGGCTGAAACTTTGCAGCAATTACCTCAGCCCCCGGTTGATCTGTGGCTGGTGGCAAATTGTGGCGAAGAAGGCTTAGGCGATTTACGGGGGATGCGAGCCGCAGTGGATCGTTTGCAGCCGCAGATTGGGGCCTGCATTGTGATCGAAGGCACCGGCTTAAAACGCGTTGTTCATCGTGCGCTTGGCTCTCGCCGCTACCGCCTTCGTGTCCAGGCCCCTGGTGGCCACAGTTGGAGCGATTTTGGAGCAGCCAGCGCCGTGCATGTTTTGGTGCAGATCGCTAATCAGCTCGCCCAGTTAACTGTGCCGGTCTCGCCGCGCACAACCTTCAACATCGGGCGGATCAGTGGTGGTACTTCGGTCAATTCGATTGCTCAATCTGCCGAGCTGGAATTGGATTTACGCAGCGAAGAGCAAAGCTCACTGCAGGCGATCATCGAGCAAGTCTTGACGATCATCCGGGAAGGGGCACTAGCTTGGCAAGGGCGTAATGTCCAGATCCAGCTTGAGATGATTGGCGATCGACCTAGTGGTGAGATCGAGGAGGGACACCCGCTTGTGCAAGCAGCCTATCGCTCGCTTGCCACTTGCGGGGTGACCGCCCGTGGCTTGATGAGCATCAGCAGTACCGATGCCAACATTCCACTCAGCCGCGGGATCCCTGCCGTCTGTATTGGCATCACTGAAGGTGGCAACGCCCACCGGCTCGAAGAGTGGATCGACCCCAGTTTATTGCCTGTGGGGATGCAATATCTCTTGCAACTCGTCTGGTGGGCGAGTGAATGGCTGGCGCAAGACGCAGCTTATTGATAAAGGAAGAATTGATCATGGATGCACAAGAGGCCGATCAACTTTATAAATTGCGGCACAGTGCCGCACATGTGTTAGCCCAAGCAGTGCTAGAGCTGTTTCCAGCAGCGAAGATTGCCATTGGGCCACCGATTGATACGGGGTTTTATTACGATTTTGATCTCGGCAAGGATGAGCAGGGGAAACCGCTCACCTTCTCGCCCGAAGATTTGGCTGAGATCGAAAAGCGGATGCGGCGGATTATTGCTGGTCGTCACCCCTTTGTCTATCGCGAGGTAAGTGCGGATGAGGCGCGCCAACTGTTCAACGATCAGCCCTATAAGTTGGAATTGATCGAGGGACTGGCTAAGGGCGAAGTGGATGAGTACGGCAATGAAATCTCCGAGAAACCGGTGATCAGCACATACAAGCAGGATGTGTTCGAGGATCTCTGCCGCGGGCCCCACCTCGAACATACGGGGCAGATCCCGCCGGATGCCTTCAAGTTGATGAGTGTGGCCGGCGCGTATTGGCGGGGGAATGAAGCCAACCCCATGCTGCAGCGCATCTACGGCACGGCGTGGCGCAACAAAAAAGAGCTCAATGAGCACCTGCAGATGCTCGAAGAGGCCAAGAAGCGCGATCATCGCAAGCTGGGGCGTGACTTGGAGATCTTCATCTTCGATGACGAAGTCGGGCCGGGTCTACCCCTCTGGTTGCCCAATGGTACGATCATCGCCGAGCAGCTCGAGCGACTGGCTTGGGAGACGGAACATGCGGCGGGCTATCAACATGTGCGCACGCCCCACGTGACGAAGGAAGAGCTCTTCCTTCGCTCCGGTCACCTGCCCTATTACGCCGAGAATATGTACCCGCCGATGGAATTGGATGGAGGGCAAAAGTATTATGTCAAGCCGATGAATTGCCCATTCCATCATAAGATCTTTGGCAGCAGGCCGCGTAGCTACCGTGAGCTCCCGTTGCGGCTGACGGAATATGGTACCTGCTACCGCTACGAAGACAGTGGCACGCTCTTTGGGTTGATGCGGGTCCGCTCGATGCAGATGAATGATGCCCATATCTATTGTTCCGAAGAACAATTTGAACAAGAGTTTATGGGCGTGGTTGATCTCTATCTCAAATACTTCAAGATCTTTGGGATCGACCGCTACCGGATGCGCTTGAGCTTGCATAGCGCCAAAGGTCTGGGCAAGAAGTATGTCGACAATGTGCGACTTTGGCTCAAGACCGAGGAGATGGTCCGCAGTGCCATGCGCAATGGCAACGTGCCCTTTATCGAACAAGAAGATGAGGCGGCCTTCTATGGACCGAAGATCGATGTTGAAATTTTCAGCGCCATCGGTCGCGAATTTACGCTGGCAACCAACCAGGTAGATTTTGCCGTCCCCTCTCGCTTTGATTTGAGTTTTGTGAACAGCAAAGGCGAACAAGAGACGCCACTCTGCATCCATCGTGCGCCATTGGGCACGCATGAACGCTTCATCGGCTTTTTGATCGAACACTTTGCGGGGAATTTCCCGGTCTGGTTGGCACCGCGCCAGGTCAGTGTGATTCCAATTACGAGTGGGCACCACGAGTATGCGGACAACTTGGCCCAGCAGCTGAATGCGGAAGGAGTACGCGCCGAGGCTGATTTAAGCGGCGATCGCATGAATGCCAAGATTCGTGCCGCGCAGTTGATGAAGACGCCTTATATGTTGGTGGTGGGCGATCAAGAGGTCAGCAACCAGGCAGTCTCGTTACGCAAACGTGATGGCAGTCGCCAAGACAATATGCCGGTAGGCGAGTTTATCGCACTGGTCAAGGATCGCATCGCCACGCGCTCCTTAGATTTGTAAGCGTCGGTCGAGTAGTAGATATAAAAAGAGCCAGGTAGACATTGTCTACCTGGCTCTTTTTATATCTAGTTTACTACTCCAGCCTGAGACGTATCTGGAGTTGAGTTACGCAGCGCTGCAGGGTGGATGAACCGCTTCCCCAACTCGGTCAGACACTGCGTAACCCGTGGTTAGTTATTGCACGATGAGTGGCAAGTAGAGCTTGTTGTTCCCATCTGCAATCGCCTTATAGATCGGATTCTCCTCATCACCCAACGTCACCTCTTCCAGCCAGTAGATGTACGGGGTGCCAGGTGTAACCTCACGGTCCGTGAAGTGATAACGGCCACCGTTGAGCCCCTGGCTGGGGATCGGTTGAGCAGTGAGCAGGATGGCTTCGCTCTGGTCGTTGCTGGTGCTCCGATAGAGCTGGAAGCCAAAGGTATTGAGCTCCAAGGAAGTCTCCCATTCCACCACAACCACATCGCCTTCCCAGCGGACGACAAAGCTGACTAGCGTGACCGGCTTAGGATTGCTGCCGATCTGCAGCGGGGTATCCGTCGGGTCGAGGGCAGCTGGGTCATCCGGATCATCGGTCGTTACATCGAGGATATTGGCACCTGTGACGATACCTTGGTTGCTGACGTGGGTGACGCCGGCGGGCAACGGGCTATTGATGGTAGCTCGGTAGCTAATGGTCACCTCACCATCAGCGGGGATGGTCCCCACGTTGATGATGATGGTTTCACCAGCTGTATTGCCCTGGACAACCGTACCTTGGCTCGTGCTGATACTCCCCACCACAATGCGTGTGTTGGTGTCCAGCGTGTCCTGGAAGACTACATCGGTTGCTGCCACATTGCCTGTGTTGCGCAACGTGATAGTGTAGCCGATCGTGTCTCCAGGGCTGAATGCCAGATTGTTGTCGGCATCGACCGCAAGCGCATCGCGTTTCCAGGCTTCGATGACGGGGCTGGCGACCAACTGAGTGCGGGTTGGATCATACCCTGCCGGTGTATCGGGATCATCGGTGGGCAGTTCGGGGCAGTGCAGTTCGGACGGGCCACTGGCCTGGAGGCCACCAGGGCAGGGAGTTGCATCGTTGTCGCTGCGGACAATACCCTGGTTGCTGATGTGGGTCACCGTACTGGGTAGCGGATCATTGATCACAACCCGGAAGGAGATGGCCGCTTCTGAGTTGGCTGGCAATGTTCCGACATCCACGCTGATCGTGGTATCTCCAGCGTTGTTCCCCAACACAATCGAACCAAGATTGCTGTTCACACTCCCGACGATCAGGCTGGTGTTGGCGTCTGGCGTGTCGCTAAACGCCACCCCAGTTGCTGCAATGTTGCCCACGTTGCGGATGAGGATGTTGTAGAGCAGCGTGTCTCCTGGGGAGGGCATGCCGTCACCATCCGCATCGACCGCGAGCGTATCGTGTTTGCTGGCTTGCAACAGTGCCTCAGCAACGACCGCGGTGTCGGTGGGGTCATTCACCGTGGGATCACTGGGGTCATCGGTGGGTACATCCGGTGTGTTGGGATCATCATCGCTGACCATACCCTGGTTGCTGACCTGGGTGACCCCAGCTGGCAACGGATTGTCGATGGTGACGTGGTAGCTGATGTTGA
>CAZMRA010000073.1:0-15194 GCA_964568485.1 uncultured Caldilineaceae bacterium
TAATGCTGTATGCACCTACTACCAGCTATGTGCTCACGGAGATTGATTCGGCGTGGCCGTTTGTCTCCGCATGTTCCGCGGGAATGAGGCCGACCAGGCGCAGGATTGGTAAGACCGGCAGATCGCCGATTACCCGGAAGCTACCATCCTGTCGAAGGTCGGCAAGGGCTTGGCTAAGTTCTTTGTCCCCATTGACCACGCCCATCAGGTGTTCAACGAGCGAGCTGACGGTCAGGCTGCCCAACATACGCGGGTTAATTTCAGCCACAATCTGCTGTAGATAGGGGGCAAAGGCCGGCAAATTCAGCTTCGATAAAACACTCAGATCACTTTCGCCGCCATTGTCGTTCACCACGCCATCTACCAATCGCCCAACCCCGGGAACTTCTTCGCCCAAGACCCGCAGCCCCTGGGCCAACGCCATCACATCGTTGATGATACGGCTGGCCTGCCCACCATTGCCATAGATGTGCACCCGCAGGCTCGGCGCCAAGGCTTCGAAGGCACGCAAGTTGGCTTCCAACCGCAGTTGGGTCAGCCGCTCTTCGTGCGCCATTTGCATTTTCATGCGCTCTAGGTCTACCAAGACCGGCGCTTTTTGGTAGAGCTCGATCATCGCCTGTTGCGCGTTGATCTCCACTTCTTTGAGCTGGCGAACACGGCTCGCCTCGGCGGTTGCTTGCGCTTCGACAATCTCGGCTTGGGCAAGCCCCTCGGCACGCGTCACAACCACCTGCTGCTCAGCTACTTTGACTTGGGCGGCAGACACTTCGGCCTCGGCCAGACCAATCGCAGCTGCTTCGGCGCGGGTGGCTTCCGCCCGCACTTTGGCGGCCTGTGCCCGCTTTTCGGTGGCCGTTGCTTCGGCCTCGGCTTTGACTAGATCGGCCTTGGTTTCGGCTTCCACCTTGAGTTGGAGGGCCCGTGCCTCGGCTTCGGCTTCCACCTTGAGTGCTTCACCTAGTTGATTGGCATGCACCAGTGCGATGGCTTTGGCGCGTTCTGCCGCCGCTAGTTCTTCTTCGCGCAGCCGTTCAGCCTCGGCACGTGTATGCTCAGCAACCCGCTCGATCTCGCGTACCTGCATCAGTGCCAAACGCTCGGCCTCTGCCTGAGCTTCGGCGAGGCTGAGTGCTGCATTGCGTTGCTGTTCTAGCACACGTAATTCCGCAGCCCGCTCAGCCCGTAAGCGGGCCAGTTGCGCCTCATGCTCGGTCTCGGTGCGGGCGATCTTTTGTTTGAGATCTACCTCGACGAGGTCAGCCTCATTCCGCACATTGGCTGCGGCCTTGTCGCGTTCGATCTGGCGGAGTTCCACCTCATGGCGACGAATGGCCAGCACTTCTTGCTGCTCCATCGTCGCTTCGGCAACGATGCGTTCAGATTCGAGCCGCTCGCTCGCCAGCTTTTTCTCGGTCTCGGCCGTGATCTCAGCTTCGGTGCGTTCACGAGCGCGTAGATCTTGGATCTCGGCGATCTGCTCGCGGTTGGTGGCAATACTCGTCTCTTTGGAGATGCGTGACTCGGCCTGCTCCACGAGACGTCGATAGGCTTCGCCACCCAAGGCGGTGACGGTCAACAAGGCCAGATCATAGCCCAGCTCCGACAGGATCTGGTTGACTTTGGGGAAGGCGATCTCGGCGAGCCGCTGCCGGTAGGCGATGATCTCTTCGAGGGGCATGGTCGCTGCGGCAGCCACCAATTCAGCGGTACCTACTTTGGTGATGGTGCTAAGCAAACTGCTTGTGTCTAGCCCAACCCGCTGGGCGGCAATATCAGCTTTATCGGGATTGAGTTTGGCGACAGCATGTGCCCAGAGCAAAAAGCTGACTTTGCTGCTGTCCAACGCCTCAACACCGCTGCCATCTGGCCCAACTACCGGCACAGTGAACGAGACTGTCTTGAGCTTGATGACCTGCGTCAGCGGATTGAGCCAATAGTAGGATGAACGATCCGCTGTCTTGCCGAAGACCTTGCTCACTTGCGATGGGGTTAAGCTGTGCAGACCATCACCGACGACCACATGGATCTCATCGGCAGGCACAAGCACACGGCGGCCAAAGCCCAAAATGCGCGGGACAAAGCTAATGCGATCGACTTCGGTACGCAAGAGTTCAGCTGTAGTTGTGACTTCATTCAGCGAATCGCGCACCTGTACGCTGTTGGGTAATTTAGAAGGTGGTGTAGGATTTTGTTGGGCCATTATATGATTCCTTTACTTGAGGACTGACACAAGCCTTCGTTGGAAAATAGGATTCATTCCTGAAATTACTGAGGCACTGCGTAAGTCTTGTACTTGATTAATATAAATAAAGAAGTGCGCTTGATAAGCTTAGCGAAAGGCCGGATGAAGGACGCCGTCACAGCGCTACCATGGAGAAAACTAAGAGCTGGAAGCGCTAATGGTTACAATGATTTAACGCCCAAAAACGAGCTGATGCAGCCCCATGCTAAACCAGTAGACTTGCTGAGTTGCTGACATTTTCTTGACAACGAACCGACAATTTGGTGCTGCTGATGGTTGGGAAAAGGTATGTTCATTGCTTCGCTGGAAGCCAGTTTATGGTTGAAGTATGTAGAGTAGGATTGTCAAATTGAAACAAATGTGCTAAAATGGCTCTGTAAATCTGCTGGCCTGTCACAGCTCCTGTTGCTACTTCCCACTCTCCCTCTAGCTGGGTAGCATCCATGCAAGGCAAGGAGAATTATGCCTGCCAAACAAGCTTCCCTCAAAACTGTAGAGGCGTTTCTGGCTACCTTGGATCATCCACATAAGCCAGTCGTATTCGCGCTGCGTTCCCTCATTCTTAATGCAGACCCGCAGATTAGCGAAGGGATCAAGTGGAATGTACCCAGCTTTCGCACTACGGAATACTTTGCCACCTTCCATCTGCGTTCCACGGAGATGGTGCGCATTATCTTGCATTTGGGCGCCAAAGGGCGTGGCTCGGATACCCCAGCTATCACCGTGGTTGATCAGGCTGGGCTGCTGACCTGGCTGGCGCCGGATCGGGCTGCGGTTACGTTCCACGATCTGGAGGAAGTCAACGCCAAGCAGGCCGCCTTCACCCAGCTGATCCGTGAGTGGATTCAGTATGTTTGAGTGCTTAGGGAAACAGCACTACACACTTCTGTAGCCCCCGCGTTCAGGAAAGGAGTCTGCATATGGCAAAGGTAGTCTTCAACATCAGCGTCTCGCTGGATGGATTTGTGGACCATCCGACCGATGGCATTGACCGGCTGTTTCGCTGGTACTTCAGCGGCGATGTGGAAATCCCCTTTACTGGCTTCACCTTTCGGGTCTCTGCTGCCAGTGCCGCCCTCTTTCAGGAAGTTTGGCCTAAACTCGGCGCCATGATCACCGGCCGCAAGAATTTTGACGTGGCCAATGCTTGGCAGGGTCACCCTCCGCTCAACTTGCCTCACGTGGTCCTCACCCATCACGCCCCGGTAGAGTGGGTCTACGAAGGCTCGCCCTTCACCTTTGTCAGCGATGGCATCGAAACGGCCGTGGCGGAGGCCAAACGCTTGGCTAATGGCAAAGATGTGGCAGTCAGCACGCCGAGTGTCATGCAGCAATGTCTCCAGGCTGGTCTGCTCGATGAGATCTCGCTCGATTTGGTGCCGGTGCTGTTGGGCAAGGGCACCCGGCTCTTCGACAACCTGCAGGAGTGGATTGTCGATCTGGAGCAGCTCAGCGTGGTGGAAGGCCAGGGTGTTACCCATCTGCGTTACCGGGTGATCAAGTAGGCTGCAACTACAACGTTGGGGCCCTGAAGACATCGGGGAATTCTTTGGCCCTCAGGAACCGATTGCCAATAACTTGGCTCTATTCAATTGGTATAGTGGCAAAGTGAAAAGAGAGGCAATCAAGCGATGGCAAACGAACGGACCTACCCCTGTCTTCCCTGTCCCGATGTGGATGAGGCAACCCGCTTTTATGAAGCGCTTGGCTTTCAGCGTATCTATCACCAACGTAAACCCAATCCTTATGCGGTGATGGCGCTGGAAGATCTGCATATTCATCTGTTTGGCATGGACGGCTTCAACCCAGCGGATTCGTATGGGTGTGCGATCGTGGTTGTGCCCGATCCAGATGCGCTCTATGCGCAGTTCGCAGCGGGCTTACGTGCAGCCTACAACAAACTCCCGACTGTCGGGATTCCGCGGATCCTGCGGCCACGCAAAAAGTATGGCACGGTGCGTGGTTTTAGCGTGGTTGATCTCGGCGGCAACTGGTTGCGGATCTCGAAGCTGGGTGATCAAGAGCCCGAGGCCAACGAAGCTCGCCCCGCTGGCTTGGCTGGGATCATCGAAGTGGCTGCTCGTCTAGGCGATGCGCGCGGGGACGAAGCTGCAGCCCTCAAAACGTTGGAAGCTGGGATCAAGCGCTTCCCCGATGCACCACCACTGGAGATGGCGCGGGCGCTGCTCTATCGTGCTGAATTGGCTGTACGTGTACAGGACCTCGCCTTGGCGCAGGCATCCTTGCAGGCTGGACAAGCGCTCCCCCTAAGCGAGGATGAATGGGCCCAACTGGCGTCCGAGCTTGCTCAGGTTCAGGAAATGGTTGCAGATGCGCAATAACGAGGAGAGGAGCCAATGAGCGCAGAAACGATCATTCCGTTGTCGGACGAAGAGCGGGAATACTTCCGCGAAGAATTACAAGCCGCGGCGGTGTTGGCCCAGTGGTTGATTGCGCCAACGCCCCAGACGTAATGGATCCGTCATGGGCTGGCCAAAGCCAGAGCACCGGCTTTGGCCAATTCCTTAGTGATACTTTTTAAACCCTTACTATCGTGGATAAACCAGGAAATTTGATGATGAGCACCCAAGTACCCGAATATATCGAAATCCGCGGCGCACGCGAAAACAATCTCAAAAATGTCTCATTACGCATCCCCAAACGCCAGATTACCATCTTCACCGGTGTGTCAGGGTCGGGCAAGTCGTCGATTGTCTTCGATACCATCGCCAGTGAAGCGCAGCGGCTGCTCAACGAAAATTTTAGCATGTTTGTCCGCAATTTTCTGCCGCGCTATGCCCAACCCGATGCCGATGCCATCGAAAATCTGAGTATGGCCGTTGTGGTCGACCAGAAACGCTTGGGGGGCGGCTCGCACTCGACCATGGGCACGATCACCGACATCTATTCCATCTTGCGGCGTTTGTACGCAAGCGTGGGGCAGCCATTTGTCGGCCATGCCAATGTCTTCTCGTTCAACGACCCCCAGGGTATGTGCCCAGAATGCAACGGTGTGGGGCGTAAGTTGGGCGTGGATATGGATGCCTTCCTCGATATGTCCAAATCGCTGAACGAAGGGGCCATTTTGTTTCCCGAATATGCAGTAGACAGTTGGGGATGGAGCATCTGCACCCAATCCGGTCTCTTTGATAATGACAAAAAATTGGCGGATTATAGCCCAGAAGAGATGGAACTGCTGCTCTACAGCAAACCCTATAAAGTCAAAACGTCCATGGCGGGCAAAGATGTCAACTTCACCTTTGATGGGGTTGTTGCCAAATTTACCCAAAAATATATCACCCGCGACCTCAAAACCATGTCGGAGCGCACGCAGAAGATGGTGGCGCCCTTCATGACGGAAGGCCTTTGCCCGCTCTGCAAGGGCGCTCGCCTGAGCCCGGCCGCGTTGAGTTGTAAGATCAACGGGCGCAATATTGCTGAGCTCTCGGCCATGCAGATCGACGAATTGATCGCTTTCTTGCGCGGCATTACCGATCCGGTGGCGGCGCCGATTGTGAAGGCGTTGGTGGAGCGCTTGCAACATTTGGTGGACATTGGCCTCGATTATCTTACGCTTAGCCGCGAGACTGCTACCCTTTCCGGCGGGGAGTCGCAGCGCGTCAAGATGGTCAAACACTTGGGCGGGAGTTTGATCGATGTGATGTATATTTTCGATGAGCCCAGCATCGGGCTGCACCCGCGCGATGTCCACCGCATGAACGAATTGCTGCGCAAGTTGCGCGACAAAGGCAACACTGTGCTGGTGGTGGAACATGATCCCGAAGTGATCCAGTGTGCGGATCATGTGATCGATGTCGGGCCGCAAGCCGGCCGTGGCGGTGGGCAGATTGTCTACGAGGGCTGCTTTGAGGGCCTGCTGCAAGCCGGTACATTGACCGGCCGCTTCTTGCGCCATTCGCTGCCCTTAAAGACGCAAGTCCGCCAGCCGGCCGGGGTTTTGCCGATCAAGAACGCCAAGGTCAACAACTTGCGGAATGTCAATGTGAATATTCCCAAAGGTGTCTTGACTGTGGTGACCGGCGTGGCTGGATCGGGCAAAAGCTCGTTGATCCATCAAGTATTTCTGCGCCAACATCCCGAAGCCGTGGTGATTGACCAATCCGCGGTGGGCGTCTCGACCCGTTCCAATCCCGCCACCTACACCGGCATCATGGATGATGTGCGCAAGGCCTTTGCCAGTGCCAACAAGGTGAGCCCGTCGCTCTTTAGCTTCAATTCCGAAGGGGCGTGCGAAAATTGCCAAGGGCTGGGCGTGATTTATACGGATCTAGCGGCGCTGGGCGAGGTCAAAACGCCATGCGAAATCTGTGAAGGACGCCGGTTTAAGGAAGAGGTGTTGGCCTACAAGTTGCACGGCAAATCGATTTCCGATGTGCTCAATATGACCGTGCAACAGGCGCTGGAATTCTTCCAACACAAAGAAGTGCGCAAAAAACTCCAAGCCATGAGCGATGTCGGGCTGGATTATCTGACCCTGGGCCAGCCACTCAGTACCCTTTCCGGCGGTGAATGTCAGCGCATCAAGCTGGCCAGCGAGCTGCACAAAAAGGGCAGCATCTATGTGATGGATGAACCGACCACCGGGCTGCACATGTCCGATATCGAGCACCTCCTGGAGGTGATGAATCGTTTGGTGAACAGCGGCAATACCGTGATCGTGATCGAGCACAATCTGGATGTGATCAAAAACGCCGACTGGATTATCGATATGGGGCCGGAAGGCGGTAGTCGAGGCGGGCAAGTGGTCTTTGAGGGCCCACCGAGTGAGTTGATATTGGCAGCTAACTCGTTGACCGGTCAATATCTGGCCCGCACGTTACAACGACAATAAGTCCTGCTCTATACCAGGCATGCGGATGCCTTATGGCTGTAACCCGTGCGCCTGGTCAAACGCTTTCACCAATGCTGCCGGTGCTTGACAGCGCCAAGCATTTAGCAGCAGTGCCTCCAGCTCACTTGCATCGACCTCGGCAAGCCGTACCAGAATTGCTGGGAAGCCATTATAGTGCGGCTCGGTGAAAAATTTGGTCGGTTCGGCTTCAATCAACATCTCTTTTTCGAGATTATTGCGCACGCGAATGGCGATCACTGCCGGGTTGGGCACGCGTGCCTTCTTAGGGTCGATCCGCTCCTTCCAAACCCAGGCAAGTGACTTGGGTTTGCTCTTTGTCTGTACGGCGTAGGTAAGTTGCCCTTCTTCTTGGAAGGTCTCGGGGAGGGCGAGGGCCAGTTGGTGCAAATCATTGAGATCGGCCATAGAGAGCTTCTCCTTGGTGGTTGTGCACGCTCACCAGCATTCTCCCAATTTGTGAATTTATGTTAAATTTTCGAACAAATGTTTTGCAGCGCGCTGCGCATCGGCATACTAGCACACTGTGACTGAAAAGGAGCCACTTGATAATGCCTCCCTTCGACCTCGAAATTCTGCGTCAATTTCCGCGGGCGGCCAATTATGAGCTGACTTGGGTGATGGAACATGAGATGGGCCCCAACGTACTCTGGCTGACCGAATTTGTGTGCGAGGCCATGACCCTCCAACCCAATATGCGGGTGTTGGATTTGGGCTGTGGCAAAGCCCTCAGTTCGATCTTTCTGGCGCGCGAGTTCGGCGTCCAAGTGTGGGCGACTGACCTGTGGATCTCGGCTACGGACAATGCACAGCGTATCCGTGCGGCTGGCCTCGATGCGCAGATTTTTTCTATCCACGCCGATGCGCGGCAATTGCCCTTTGCCCACGAGTTTTTTGACGCCATCATTTCAATTGATGCTTTCGAGTATTTTGGCACGGATGTCCATTTCCTGCCCGGCTTGGTGCAATTGCTCAAGCCGCAGGGGCAGATCGGCGTGGTGAATGCCGGTCTCCAGCATGAAATCACCCGCTTGCCCGAGGAGTGGCCGGTTGACTTTGCGGCTTTCCATAGGGCGGCGTGGTGGCGGCAGCACTGGGAGATTACCCGCTGCGTTACCGTGGATGTGGCCGAGGACCTGCCTCGCGGCCGCGATTGGTGGCTGTACTGGCATCACCTGACTGGCGTGACCGATGATACCTATTTGACCTCGGCTGCGGGTGAAAATCTCACCTTTCATCGGCTGGTGGCGCGCCGCGTGGGCTGAGAGTATTGCCAAATCCTTTGCTGTAACTATAATGGTTACAACGAGAGATTGACCAAGGACCTCTGCCATGATCGGTAGTCGCTTTGCCGTTGCCATCCATATTTTGTCCTTACTGGCTGTGAGCCAGGACGCGCATACAACCTCCAACTTTTTGGCCCGTAGCATCGGTACCAACCCAGTGGTGGTGCGGCGCATTAGCAAATTGCTCGAAAACGCCGGGCTCATCCACATTCGCGCTGGCGTTGGCGGGTCGGTATTGGCCCAATCTCCCGACGACATTACCTTGTTGGATGTCTACCGGGCGGTGGAATCGGGTGAGCGCAACACGCTCTTTGCCATTCATGAACGTCCACTCGCTGCTTGTCCGGTTGGTGCCAATATTCAAACAACCTTGGACCGCGTCTTTACGGAAGCTCATCAGGCAATGGCACAGGTTTTGCAGCAACGCACTTTGCGCAACGTTGTGGAGGATCTCCAATCCGTCCAAACTGCTGCCGAATAAGGTGCCTGCGCAAACCGAGTACCATTTACAAATCTAGATAATATAAAAATTCAACAGAAAAAATGTCAGACGCCGGTCCTTTGGTCGCTTTGATGAGCAACGTTTGACATTTCATCATGAGGAGCTATTTTTATGACCACACCCACATTACTTGTCACTGGCGGTTCCGGCCATTTGGGCCGCCGCGTCCTCGAATTATTGCTTGAAGCCAAGGCTGGTCGGATTATCACCACCACACGCACGCCGGAGAAATTGGCCGATCTCGCTGCGCGCGGGGTGGAGGTTCGCAAAGCAGATTTCGATGATCCTGCCTCCCTTGTTGCGGCCTTCGCCGGGGTCGATCGGCTGTTATTGATCAGCACCGATGCGTTGGATCGGCGCACGACGCAGCAGAAAAATGCAGTCGCATCCGCTGTGCAAGCTGGCGTGAAGCATGTGCTCTACACCTCGATTTCGAATGCTCAATCAGGGATACCCCCTGTGATCGCTGATTCCCACTACGCCACCGAGCAGGCGTTAGCCGAGAGTTCGCTCGACTGGACTGTACTCCGCAATAATATTTATACCGATATGTTTTTGGGGACTTTGCCGCGGGCAGTAGCTAGTGGGCAATTGGTGGCCGCCACCGGTACAGGTGGCGCAGGGTATGTGACGCGTGAAGATTGCGCCCGGGCAGCTGCTGCAGCATTGGCCAATCCACCGGCTGGTCGCACGATCCTCGACATTACCGGTCCTGCAGTCATCACCTACGCCGATCTGGCGCAGATACTCAGTCGGATCACCGGTCGTACGGTGGTTTATGTGTCGGTAGATGTGGAGCAGATTGTCGCGGGTATGGTTGCGGCGGGGTTGCCCGAGCCGGTAGCACGGATTTATGCTGGCTTTGACACCACCATCGCCCAAGGCTCGCTGGCAGTCGCTTCGAATGCCGTGGCTGAGTTGACCGGCCAGGCGCCACAAAGTGTGGAAGAGTTCCTGACTGCCCACAAAGCTGCGCTGCTGCCTGCATAAGTGGCCACAGCGTGAGCCATACGAGGATTTATGACGAATCGACAAGCCTGGGTTGGCTTCTGGCTACTTTCGCTGATTTGGGGGTCATCCTACCTCTTTATCCGCATTGGTGTAGAACAAGTTCCGCCCTTTCAGCTGGTCTTCATCCGGACTGCCATTGCCGCCATTGGCCTGACGATGGTGGTCTATGGCCGGGGCAAGCGCTTTCCAACGGATTGGGCAAGCCTGCGCGATATCGGCTTTCTCGGCGTGGTCAACACCGTCTTCCCCTTTGTGTTGATCGTCTGGGGCGAAACCTACATCGAAAGCAGCCTAGCCAGCATCTTGCAAGGCACGACCGCGCTCTTTTCCCTCGTGGTGGCTCACTTTACTTTAGCTGATGAACGGATTACGCTGCGCAAAGTGGTTGGTCTGCTTATCGGATTCCTCGGCGTATTTGTCTTGGCTGGACGCAGTGGTGGCGAAACGACGGTGAGCGCTGATTCGGCCATGCACTTGCTCGGCCAGTTGGCAATCGTCTTGTCCTCGCTCTGCTATGCGGTCGGCGGGGTCTACAGCCGCAAGGCCATGCAAAACCGTCTGGATCCGCTAGTCGTCTCCGCCGGTGCGATGATCGTGGCGGCCACGGTTACCGGCCTGCTCACGCTGGTGTCGCCCTTCTGGGGTGGCGCATCCGCGGTGCGTCTGGCTGAGCTCACCCCCACGGTTTTGATGGCCATCTTGTTGCTTGGCGCAGTCAATACCTTTGGTGCCTACCTGATCTTCTATCCCCTGGTGACGGTATTGGGCGCCTCGCGCACCGCCATGGTGACCTACGTGATCCCGGTTGTTGGGCTGGTGCTGGGCGCCCTCTTTTTGGCGGAACCGATCGATGCTCGCTTGCTGATCGGTACGCTGCTGATTTTGGGCAGTATCGCCATTGTGAACTTGAATCTACCCACCTTGATCAGTACGCTTCAGACCCGGCGATCTGCCAAGCCCGTGTCGCAACGCAAGTGATCATCAAGGACGGTCAGCGTTTCGAGTTCACATCCGCACCTTCCGGAAGAAGGTCCGCACATCGTCCACCAGCAGATCGGGCGCTTCCATGGCCGCAAAATGGCCACCATGCTCAAAATCCGACCAGTGAATGATGTGATTGCTGAACTCTGCGTAGCGACGAATGGCGATGTCCTGGGCGAAAACGGCCACCCCGGTCGGCACTGGTGAGGGAGCATCGCGCCAGATACCCCCATGCATGTCTTCGTAGTAGATGTGCGCCGATGAGGCGCCGGTGCGCGTCAGCCAATAGATCATCACATTGGTCAACAGATGGTCGCGGTCGATCGCTTCTTCCGCCAGCGCCTCTTTGGGGAATGACCACTCCTTAAAGAGGTCAATCATCCAGGCCAGTTGGCCCACTGGTGAATCGGTGAGCGCATAGCCCAACGTTTGGGGCCGCGTCGCCTGAATCTGGAAATAGCCGGTACCTTCGGCCTCGTATTGTTTATAACGCTCCACCCGCGCCAGCTCAGCGTCCGTAAAGGTGCTCAACTCCTCTTCGCTCGGCGGGGCATAGGGAATAAAGCCATAGGTGGCGGCGTTGACGTGAATGCCGACCACATGCTCCGGATCGATATGCCCCAGCTCCGGCGAGACAAACGCTCCCGTGTCGCCGCCTTGCGCGCCATAGCGCTCATACCCCAAGCGCTGCATCAGCACCGCCCAAGCCTGCGCCACTCGGCTGGTTGTCCATCCAGGTTCGCTTTGTGGACCTGAGAAGCCGAACCCAGGGATCGAGGGAATCACCAAATGGAAGGCATCGGCCGGGTCTCCCCTATGGCTGCGTGGATCGCTGAGCGGGCCGATTACGTTGAGAAATTCGACGAACGAGCCGGGCCAACCATGCGTGAGGATCAACGGCAGCGCATCAGGTTCGGGCGAGCGCACATGCAGAAAATGGATCTGCTGGCCGTCGATCTCGGTGATGAATTGCGGGTATGCATTGAGTTGCGCCTCGTGTTTGCGCCAATCGTAGCTGGTGCGCCAATACTCGACCAGTTCTTGCAGATAATCGAGTGGCACGCCCCGGCTCCAGCCCAGCCCGGGCAATTGATTGGGCCAGCGGGTGCGGGCCAGCCGGTCGTAGAGATCATCCAGTTCTGCTTGGGGGATGTCGATGGTAAAGGGTTGAAGTTGCATGTTGTTCCTCCTCGGTTTGCCTGTGAATTCGTGCTGTAACAGTGGAGCGAGCAAGTTCGGTGACTAATGCTCGTCTCGTTGCTGCGTAAATCTATTTGAAGTGTAGCAGGCAAATAGGATAGAATTGACCCTAATTGAGTAGGGTTTTTACGAATTTTTGCTATTTGCGCTGTCTTTGTATCCCGGACTATGTATCATCCAACGACTCGCCTTCTGACCATCCTCGAATTGTTACAGGCCCGTGGCACCTTAGGTGGCGCAGAGCTGGCGGCGCGCTTGGAGGTCGATCGACGCACCGTGCGCAAATACATCATGATGCTGCAGGATCTGGGGATTCCTATCGAAAGCGTGCGCGGTCCGGCTGGCGGGTATCATCTGCGCCCTGGGTTCAAGCTGCCGCCGCTGATGTTGACCAACGATGAAGCCTTGGCCGTCGTTTTGAGCTTGATGATTGCCCGCCGTCAAGGTATTCCGGCCGAACCCCATTGGCTCGAAGGCGCACTCGCCAAGATCGAACGCGTGCTGCCCGAAAGCTTGCGTTCGCGTGTGCAAGCGGTGCAATCTGCGGTCAGTTTTGTGGCGCCGGCTGCGGCCCCGCAACCTTCCAGCGAGCATCTTTTGCTGCTCAGTAGCGCCGTGCGCGATCACCAACGGGTCGAGCTACAATATCGATCGCAGGAGGGCGAAACCATCCGCAAGGTCGATCCCTACGGTATTGTCTCGCATTGGGATCAGTGGTATATGATCGGGTGGTGCCATTTGCGTCAAGCCATCCGTATCTTTCGGCTGGATCGTATCAGCGCGGTCGAGTTGGGGGAGACAATCTTTACTGCTCCGAAAGATTTTGATAGCTTGGCCTATCTGCTCGAATCGTTGGCCATGGTCCCACGTGGCTCTTTGGTTGAAGTCCTCTTGGAGTTGCCGATGAGCGAGGTGCAGCGGCAGATTCCACCAGGCAGCGCCATCTTTGAGGAGCGTACTAACGGCGTGATCATCCGATTCTATAGTGATAATCTGAACGTCACCGCCCGTTATCTGCTCTTACTCGGCTGCCCGTTTGTGATCCACCGTCCCCCCGAATTGCAGGAGGCGATGCAAGCCTTGGTTAACCAAGCTGCGCAGAGCCTGCAACGTTCGCTGGCAGGCAAGCTGCATCCTGCACTGTGATCCGTACTTGGCTTTGCAACCCGAAGGGAGCTGAACCGATGAATACCTACATTGCCTTGCTGCGCGGGATCAACGTTGGGGGGAACAACAAATTGCCGATGAAGTCCCTGACCGAATTGTTGCAGAACTTGGGCTTGCAGCAGGTCAAAACCTACATTCAAAGTGGCAATGTGGTGTTCCAAAGCGAGCGCAATGATGTGCCAGCGTTGGAAAAAGAGATCAGCGCTGCGATCCAAGCGGTGCATGGCTTTGCCCCAGCGATTTTTATTCTCGATGTGCAGACTTTGCAAGCTGCACTCGCTGCCAATCCCTTCCCCGAAGGCGAGGCCGAACCTAAATCGCTCCATCTCTTTTTCTTAGATGGCATTCCTCAGAACCCCGATTTGGCGGCGCTGGAGGCAATCAAAAAAGAGAACGAACGTTTTCAATTGATCGATAAAGTCTTTTATCTGCACGCGCCAGATGGAATTGGGCGTTCCAAACTGGCTGAGGTGGCTGGCAAAGGCTGGGGTGTGCAGATCACCGCCCGCAATTGGCGCACCGCCAGCACGCTGTTGACCATGGCCCAAGCGTTGACTTAGCGGAGCCTAATGGCGACAATGGCCCAATGACGAATGCGCGCTCTTATTGCTATCGGTATATAATGTGCAGAAGCTTGTACGGCTGTTCTATCTACAAATGTTTTATCCCCAGCGAGATGAAGAAGGAAAATCCATGAAACTAGCTGAGACCCAAGCTGCGCTGCGTACGGTGGTGGCAATTCCCGTCACTCCCTTTGGGCAGGATGGTGCTGTCGATTTCCCCTTATATCGCCGTCTGGTTACCCGGATGATCGAGCAAGGCATTCGGGTGGTGACACCCAATGGGAATACCAGTGAATTTTATTCGCTCAACCCAGTGGAGCATCGTCAACAATTAGAAGCAACGGTGATGGCTCGCTATGAGAGTGAGCATAAAGCTTTGGTATTAGCCGGGGTCGGCTTTGATACGCAAACCGCGGTCGAAATGGCCTTCTTGGCGCAGGTGATGGAGGCCGAAGCGATCATGGTGCATCAGCCGGTGCATCCTTATCGCTCGGATGAAGGCTGGATCGCCTACCATAAAACGATCGCCGACTCAGTGCCCGATATTGGCATTGTGCCTTATGTGCGCGATCCGTCGATTAGCGGCGCGACAATCCGCAAATTGGCCGAGCTCTGCCCCAACTTTATTGGCATCAAATATGCCGTGCCCAATCCCCCGCTCTTTGCCAAAATTGTGCGCGAAGTGGGGCCGGATCGCCTGGCATGGATCTGCGGCATTGCGGAATCGTGGGCTCCCTTCTTTTGGCCAGGGGGCGCACATGGCTTCACCTCTGGCTTGGTCAACCTGACCCCAAAACTATCGTTGGAGATGCAGGCTGCGCTGGAAGCGGGCAACTATGCCCAAGCCATGGAGATTTGGGCCAAAGTCAAGCCATTCGAAGATCTGCGCGCCCGACGCGATAATGCCAATAATGTCTCGGCGGTCAAGGAGGCCATGGCGCAACTCGGTTTGTGCGAACGAACCGTGCGCCCCCCGATCTCCGAATTGCCGGAGAACGAACGAGTAGAAGTGGCTGAGATTTTGCGAGGGTTAGAGATTGGAGATTAGCGATTAGAGACTGAACCCAATACAGTCTCCAGTCCTCGGATTATGGCTATCAAAACCTATGCGACCTTGATGGATTTGGCCGAAGGCTTCGACGGTGTCGTTTACCGCGATACCCTGGACGATTCGCTCCTCGTGCAGGATGTGACGAACAATGTCTGGCATCGCTATCGCTGGACAGCTGGTAAACGCGAGATCAAGTTTTGGGAGACACTGTTAGGCGGAGAATTGCCGCTGATGGTGCAGGAATGGCCGCGACTCTCGGCGTAAATCAGCACACAAGCGATGAGAGGGTATGCCGCAGCAGTGACTCCGATCAACCCC